>NZ_JBLUXC010000031.1:0-47956 GCF_048276795.1 Aeromonas sp. PS2Canimalfood6 | reverse complement strand
AAGGTCTCGCCAAGGAGCTCCGGTGTGGAGTATCCAGAGAATGCCATCGAGCACTTGGCGCGGTTCACGGGTAGGGCGCCCGATCAGGCTTCGAGAAGGAAACTGGGGCTCGATAAGCCCCAATTGTGCATCTGTCAGCTGATAACGGCGGGACACGGAATGGATCTTAAACTGTTGAGAAGATGTGAGATTATATCTTCATCACTTTAAGAACACAGCCTAGGGGCTGACAAGGAGAGAAAATCAGAAGGGGGAGAGGAGATCAGGCCTTGATCCCGAAAGAGCGGGTGCTTGAGCGGGTATTGCCTTTGGCGTCATAGGTCAGGGAGCTGCTGTCTCTGAGCTTGCTGAGGAAGCTGGCGAGACGGCGATTGGAGACAATGCTGAGTTCGAGCAGACGTCCATTGAGGTTGTTCTGCTCCTGACAGGCTTCCAGCTTGGCTTGAAGGGCCTGCAATTGGGCCGGGAAGGCGCCCAGCTGTTGCTGCAAGTCGGGTAGCTCTGCCAGAGTCTTGTCCAGCATCTCGATGGCCACCAGCAGTTGTTGCTTGCGATCGGCGAGTGCCGGCAAGGCAAGGGCCCGGTGAGCCTTGAGGAGGTCGAACTCCTCTGCCAGCAAGCCTTGCATCTGGGAGAGGTTGTCGTCCTGAGCGCGCAGCAGCGAAGGGAGGTCCATCATCCCAACCGTTTATCCAGATCGGCTTCGAAGCTGAACATCTTTCTGGCCACGGCTTCGCTGTTGACCTTGTACTCCCCACTGGCCACAGCCTTCTTCAGGCTCTCGACGCGGCTCTCGTTACCGGTGGAGGCGGTGTTGAGGGTCTTCTGCATCTGTTGCAATTGCTGCGCCTCACTGGTCAAGGAGACAGAGTCGCTCTTGACGGTCGTCGCACGGCTGCTCTCGCTGGAGGTCGCCGACTTGGTGGCTACACCTTGACTGCTTCCGCTGTTTTGCAGGCGGTTGTTAGCCAAGTTGTTGATATTGTTGATAGCCATAAGGTTTACCTTCGTCTGCTTTGCTGTTCGCTTACCTGTATATCGGTGACGGCGGTCAGAACTTTAGAAAAAAATTGCGCAGTGCATTCCTGTGTCAGAATGTCACGACCACGGAGCCCACTGCACTGACCTGGCCTTGCACCGTTCTGCCCGAGCGCGTGTTGACAAGCCGGATCATGTCTCCGAAGCTGCCATCTTGCAAGGCGCGGGCCATGGTTTTGATCTGCATGCTGCTGTTTTCGGCGCTCAGGGTGACCTGGTCCCCCTTGCAGACCACGCATACCTGGGTGAGTCTGATTGGCTGACCCGGTTTGAGCTCACGCTTGCTGCGTACCCCGATGAGGGTGGTCGGGTCGGTAAGGTAGTCGCCACGGATCAGGGTCTGATCCTGGTATGCCAGGGTCAGCATGGGTTCACTCAGAATGTCTCCCTTGGCAACCGGGACGGCGACGGTGACATAGGGTTTCTGGATGCTGACCCGGACCGGTAGATAGAGATCCCAGGATTTGTCTCCCTCGCACTTGAGGTAGACGGTGGTGTTGCGACGGATCTCCATCCTGGCGGGGAGGGAAATGGTGAGGGCATCTTCGCAGCGCGTGAGGGGGAGGCGCTCGTCAATGGTACCGGCCTTGACGTCGGCCTGTGCATCGAGGGGAATATCGAGCTGGTCGAGCACGAACGCCTGTGCCTGTTCTTGCAGATAGTCGGTGACCTCGGACGCCATGGCGTGAGACAGACTGCAAAACGGCAGTAAGATAAGGAAAAGTCTACTAATCATTTTTGCTTACCGGTCGATAAGTTATTCACGTATACCACCGTAGTTAACTATGCTTGCTCCAGAATTATTCGATTGTTGAAACAACGATGATCTGATGCAAGCCAATGTGCATGCATAATGACATGCACGATCAGTGCCAAGCATTTTTAGGGAGTGTTTATGGCGAGTATTCTGGACTCGGTCAACCAGCGAACCCAGCTAGTGGGACAAAACAGGCTGGAGCTGCTGTTGTTTCGTCTCAATGGACGTCAAAGATTTGGCATCAACGTATTCAAGGTACGCGAGGTGCTGCAGTGTCCCCCTCTGACCGTCATGCCCAAGCTCAACTCCTGCATTCGCGGCGTGGCACATATCCGTGGCCAGACCATCTCGGTGATCGATCTCAGCATGGCGATGGGCAAGCGCCCCATCCAGGACCTCTCCAAGTGCTTCATCATCATCTCCGAGTACAACCGCTCCATTCAGGGGTTCCTGGTCCACTCGGTCGAGCGCATCATCAACATGAACTGGGAGTCCATCCTGCCGCCACCCAAAGGGGCTGGTCGCATCAACTACATGACGGCGGTGACCGAGGTAGATGGTGAGCTGGTGGAGATCCTGGACGTGGAGCGCATTCTCAACGAGATCTCGCCGGTCTCCACCGAGGTGTCCACCGAACTGGTGGAAGCAAGCGTGGAGCGCAATCCTCACGGGCGTCCCGTGCTGGTTGCGGACGACTCTTCGGTGGCGCGCAAGCAGGTTCAACGGGCACTGGAGGCTATCGGGGTGCAGTGCGTGCTGGCCAAGGATGGACGGGAAGCGCTCAACATGTTGCTGGAGATGTCCAAGAACGGTCCCATCAAGGATCAGATAGCCCTGGTCATTTCGGACATCGAGATGCCGGAGATGGACGGTTATACCTTCACCGCCGAGATCCGCAACAATCCCAACCTCAAGGATTTGCATGTTATCCTGCACACTTCCCTCAGTGGGGTGTTCAATCAGGCCATGGTGCAGAAAGTCGGAGCGAACAATTTCATTGCCAAATTCCAGCCGGATGAATTGGCCAAGGCCGTACAAGGCGCTCTCTAATCAAGAAGAACAACTGCATGAAGACACTTTCGGACGACTTATACAGGCAATTCAGCAATTTTCTGGCGCAACAGAGCGGCATAGTGCTGGGTGACAACAAACAGTATCTGGTCAAGAGCCGCCTGTCGCCCTTGATGACTCAGTTTGGTATCGAGAGTCTGTCTGATCTGGTCACCCGGGCGATGAGCGTGCGCGAGCGGGAGCTCAAGATGGCGGTGGTCGATGCCATGACCACCAACGAGACCCTGTGGTTTCGCGATACCTATCCGTTCCAGCTGCTGAGCGACAAGATTTTCCCGGAGCTTGGCAAGAGCGGTCGTCCCATCAAGATATGGTCTGCCGCCTCTTCATCCGGGCAGGAACCCTACTCCATCGCCATGACGGCGCTGGAGCAGCAAGTCAAGCGGCCGGGTACCTTGCCGGGCGGGGTGCAGATAGTGGGGACCGATATCTCCAGCACCATGCTCAACCAGTGCAAGGAGGGGGTCTACGACAGCCTGGCGCTGGCTCGCGGGCTCTCCCCCGAGCGCAAGCGACTCTTTTTCGAACCCTGTGGCGACAACAAGATGCGGGTGGTGGAGCGTGTCAGAAAATTGACCAGCTTCCGTCCCCTCAACCTGCTGGAGAGCTACAGCCTGCTCGGCAAGTTTGACATCATCTTCTGCCGCAACGTGCTCATCTACTTTGCGCCCGAAGTGAAATCCAAGATCCTCAACCAGTTCGCCAGCAGCCTCAATCCTGGCGGCTACCTGATGCTGGGGGCCTCCGAGTCTCTGGCCGGCCTCACCGACAAGTTCGAGATGATCCGCTGCAACCCCGGCATCGTCTACAAGGTCAAATAACCCCGCTCAATACCCTCTTGGCACACCTTTTGCTAAATATTCATGAAGCAGGAGGTGTGCTATGGCAATTTCATTCGACAAGGCATTCGGTGTTCATCAGTACACGCTGAGCGTGCGCGCCAAGCGTGCCGAGGTGTTGTCCAGCAACATCGCCAATGCGGACACGCCGGGCTTCAAGGCTCGTGACATCGACTTCTCACAGGCGTTGCAGGATGCCCAGGGCCAGCAAGGGTTCGGGCTCAGCACCACCAGCGAGAAGCACTTCGCCTTGCAGATGGATACCCCGGGCACGACCCAGTACCGCAATCCCCTGCAACCGGATACCGGTGACGGCAACACGGTGGACGTGCAGCAGGAGCGCAGCGAGTTCCTGCGCAACAGCCTCGAATACCAGGCCTCCCTTGAATTCATGAACAGCAAGATAAGCGGCCTGCTCAAGGCACTGAAAGGAGAGCAAGGATGAGTTTGTTCAAGGTCTTTGACATTGCAGGCTCTGCCATGAGCGCGCAGTCCGTTCGCCTCAACACGGTGGCGAGCAACATGGCCAACGCTGACAGCGTCAGCTCCAGCGTGGAAAAAACTTACCACGCCAGGCGGCCAGTCTTTGCCGCCCAGCTGGATCAGGCCATGTCCGACAAGCAGGCCTCGGTCGGGGTGGATGTGAAGGGCATCGTCGAGAGTGATGCGCCCCTGCTCAAGGAGTACAACCCGAATCACCCCATGGCGGACAAGGATGGCTTCATCTTCAAGCCCAACGTCAACATGGTGGAAGAGATGGCGGACATGATAGCGGCGTCGCGCAGCTACCAGACCAACGTCCAGGTGGCCGATGCGGCCAAGAAAATGTTGCAGCAGACCCTGGGTCTGGGCAAGTCCTGACAGAGGTGAACCCGGATGAGAGTGACCCGTGATCGCCTGCCAGGCGGCAACAATCGGCCCAGTGGGCACGCCCTAGAGAGGGGAGCATAAGTGGCAGATACCTATGACAGCCTGCTGGGCGTCAACCGGACGACGTCGGCCCAGACCAGTACGGTCAACACCAGTACCCAGAAAAAGGAGCTGGATCAGGAGTCCTTCCTGAAGCTGCTGACCATGCAGCTCTCCTATCAGGATCCGTTCAAACCGGTGGACAACGCCCAGATGCTTTCCCAGATGACCTCGATGTCGACGTCTCAGGGGATCAGCAGCCTCTCCACCCAGATGGAGAGCCTCAACAGCCTGATGACCTCCAGCCAGGCGCTGCAGGCCTCCGCGCTGGTGGGACAGAACGTGCTGATCCCGTCCAACACGGGTTACGTGGAGAAGGGAGGCACCCTCACGGGGGTCATCGCCACCGGCGATGGCGGCAGCAACATCAAGGTGACGGTGAAGGACGAGAGCGGCCAGGTCATCAGGGAGTTCGCCATCGAAGGGAGCCACAAGGGGAACGTGGCCTTTGAATGGGATGGCAAGGACAAGTCCGGCAACGAGGCCAAGAGCGGCAAGTATTCGATAGAGGCGCATGCCACCGTCGACGGCAAGTCGGAGAGCGTCCCCGCCCTGACTTACGCCAAGGTGGAGAGCGTCACCCTGGGAACGAGCACCAACCCCAGCACCCTCAAACTCAAGGGACTGGGCGGCATCTACCTGACCGATGTATTGGAAATTGGCGCGACGACCGGCAAGACCACCACCCAGTCGGCTTCGTCCTCTAACGCAGTGATCTAAGGAGAAAGACATGTCATTCAACAATGCCCTCAGCGGCATCAATGCGGCTCAAAAAGACCTGAACGTCACCGCGAACAACATTGCCAACGTCAATACCACCGGCTTCAAGGAGTCCCGTGCCGAGTTTGCCGACGTCTATGCCAACTCCATCTTCGTCAACGCCAAGACCCAGGTCGGCAACGGGGTGGCGACTGGCGCGGTGGCCCAGCAGTTCCATCAGGGCGCGCTGCAATTCACCAACAACGCGCTGGATCTCGCCATCCAGGGCAACGGCTTCTTCGTGACCTCGGACGGCCTGACCAACCTGGATCGCACCTACACCCGTGCGGGCGCCTTCAAGCTCAATGAGAGCAGCTACATGGTCAGCAACTCCGGCGGTTATCTGCAAGGGTACGAGATCAACTCTGACGGCACCCCCAAGGCGGTGAGCATCAACGCCACCAAGCCCATCCAGATCCCGGACAAGGCCGGTGAGCCGGTGCAGACCACGACGGTCGAAGCTGGCTTCAACCTGCCTTCCAGCACGAAAACGCTGATGGATGTCAATGCCTCCAAATTCGATCCCACTGACTCGACCACCTACTCCTCCTCCACCTCCGTGGTGGTCTATGACTCCCTGGGCGAGCCACACACCATCACCCAGTACTTCACCAAGGAAGCGGATCCGGCCGATCCTACCCAAGCGGCGGTGCCGACTGCCTGGCGCATGTACCTCTATGAAGGGGACAAGCCCATCGACATCGTAGGCGGTACGGCCACCACCATGGCGACCGGTCTGAGCCAGGCCCCCCTGAGCGCCCGGGTGACCTTCGATGCCTCCGGCAAGATGGTCACACCCACCACCCCGGCGGTCATCAAGACGGAACCCCTGGGGGCGGCGGGGGCTGGTATCATCACCAATGGCGCCGATGGCACCCAGGAGATTGAGTTCAAGCTTGGTACCGTGACCCAGTACGCCTCCCCCTTTGAAGTGAGCAAGCTGACCCAGGACGGCTCCACCGTCGGTCGCCTGACCAAGGTGGAGATCGGGGCGGATGGCATAGTCTCCGCCACTTACAGCAACGCCACCACCGTCAAGGTGGCCATGGTGGCCATGGCGAAGTTTGCCAATGCCCAGGGTCTCACCCAGGTCGGCGACACCTCCTGGCGCCAGTCCCTGCTCTCTGGCGATGCCTTGCCCGGCACCCCGAACTCCGGCACGTTCGGCTCCATCAAGTCGTCGGCGCTGGAGCAGTCCAACGTGGACCTCACCACCGAGCTGGTCGATCTCATCACTGCCCAGCGCAACTTCCAGGCGAACTCCCGTTCCCTGGAAGTGAACAGCTCCCTGCAGCAGAACATACTGCAGATCCGCTAAGACGGCGGGTAGTTGGCAGGGGCGCTTCGGCGCCCCTTGTCATTTCCGTCCCGCCTCATTTCCTCCTTTCATTCCGTCTTCGTCATCTCTCTTGGCATTCAACTTGCAGTTGAGCTGTGAGAGTCATCTGTTTGACGGAGGATCCCATGGATCACCTGCTTTACATCGCCATGTCCGGGGCCAAGGAGAACATGAACAGCCTGGCTGTTCGTGGCAACAACCTTGCCAACGCCAACACCATTGGCTTCAAGTCTGACTTCGAGCAGGCGCGCAGCATGCAGGCGTTTGGCGAAGGGCTGCCCACGCGGGTGTTCGCCATGACCGAGCGGCCGGGCCAGAACCTGCAGCACGGCATGCTGATGACCACGGGTCGGGATCTTGACGTTGCCGTCGATGGGCCGGGCTGGATTGCGGTGCAGGATCCCAACGGTGCGGAAGCCTATACCCGCATGGGCAACCTGCAGCTCAATGCCACCGGCAATCTGCAGACCTCCACCGGTCTGAACGTGGTGGATGATGCCGGTCAGCCCATCGTGCTGCCCCTGCCCATGGAGAAGATCGAGATCAATCGTGACGGTACCATCAGCGGCCGTCCCGAGGGGGCAGCCGCCAACCTGCCGGAAGATTTCCAACGTATCAAGCTGGTCAACCCGGCGGCAGATGCGGTGGAGAAAGGTCAGGACGGCCTGTTTCGCCGCAAGGATGGCCAGAATGAGGCCGCGTCTGCGGATGTGGGCCTGATCGCCGGCTCCCTTGAGGGGAGCAACGTCAACGTGGTCGACGAGATGACCAACCTTATTCGCTTGCAACGTCAGTTTGAAACTCAGGTCAAGATCATGAAGACCGCCGAGGAGAACGACGAGGCACAAACCCAGCTGCTGCGTATCAGCTAATCAAGGAGCACCCCATGAATCCTGCACTCTGGATCAGCAAGACCGGCCTCGATGCCCAGCAGACCAACATCTCGGTCACCTCGAACAACCTGGCGAACGCCAGCACAGTGGGCTACAAGAAGGCGCGGGCCATCTTCGAGGATCTGCTTTATCAGAACATCAACCAGCCTGGCGGTCGCTCCTCGGCGGACACCGAGCTCCCTTCCGGCCTGATGCTGGGGGCGGGGGCCAAGGTGGTCGCCACCCAGAAAAACCACAGTCAGGGCAACGTCCAGACCACGGACAACTCCCTTGACCTGATGATCAGCGGCCGCGGCTACTTCGAAATCCAGCTGCCCGATGGCAGCGCCGCCTATACCCGCAACGGCCAGTTCACCCTGAACGACGAGGGGACCATCGTCACCCCGGGCAACGGTTACCCGTTGCAACCGGAGATCCAGATCCCCGAGAACGCTCAGAGCGTCACCGTGGGGGAGGATGGCCAGGTCTCCGTCCAGCTCAAGGGGGATGGCCAATCCCAGGTGGTGGGCCAGATCAACACCACGGACTTCGTCAACCCCACCGGCCTGCAGCCCATGGGGGAGAACCTCTTCCTCGAGACCCAGTCCAGCGGCGCCCCCATTCAGGGGACAGCCGGTGCGGACGGGCTGGGGGTGATCAAGCAGGGGATGCTGGAGACCTCCAACGTCAACGTGACCGAGGAGCTGGTGAATCTCATCCAGGCTCAGCGGGTCTACGAGATGAACTCCAAGGTCATCTCCGCCGTCGACTCCATGATGTCCTTCCTGACCCAGCGGACCTGATGAAAGGAGTGTCATGATGAAAGCCATATGGATGCTGGGACTGCTGACGCTGGCGGGTTGCACCAGTACCCCCAATACCGCCAAACCGGATGACCCGGATTTCGCCCCCGTCTACGGGGAGCCGGAGCCGGTGTCGGTGCGCCCGACCGGCGCCATCTTCCAGCCCGAGCAGGTCAACGGCATCTACTCGGACATCAAGGCGCACCGGGTGGGTGACATCATCACCATCCAGTTGGCGGAGTCGACCTCGGCGTCGAAAAAGGCCAACACCCAGAGCGGCAAGGACAACAAGCTGGCGCTCGACCCCGTCACCCTGGGTGGCGTGCCGGTCACGGCGGGGCCCTACGATCTGTCGGCCTCCATCGGCCAGAACAGTGCCTTCAAGGGGCAGGCCAAGGCGGATCAGAGCAACAGCCTGCAGGGCAACATCTCGGTCAGCGTGGTCAAGGTACTGCCAAACGGCAACCTGCTGGTGCGCGGCGAGAAGTGGATCATGCTCAACAATGGCAACGAATATATCCGCATCACCGGTCTGGTGCGCCCGGAGGACGTGAGCTCGGAAAACAGCGTCTCCTCCCAGCGGGTGGCCAATGCGCGTATCTATTACGGCGGTACCGGGGATCTGGCGAACACCCAGGAACAGGGCTGGCTCACCAGCTTCTTCAACGGCCCCTGGTGGCCCATTTAAGACTCAATAGTCCGGGGCGTTCACGGGCCCCGGATCAGGAAGGTTTTGTTAGGAGATGTCATGAACCGATTCCGTCTGCTTGCCCTGCTGTGCTGCCTGCTGCCCTTCGGGCTGGCGCACGCATCCCGCATCAAGGACCTCGCCTCGGTGGAAGGAGTGCGCAGCAACCAGCTTATCGGTTACGGTCTGGTGGTGGGCCTGCCCGGCACGGGGGAGAAGAACAACGCCTTCACCGAGCAGACCTTCAGGACCATGCTCAACAACTTCGGCATCAAGGTGCCTGACAACATCAAGCCCAAGATCAAGGACGTGGCGCCGGTGGCCATCCACGCGGATCTGCCCCCCTTCTCCAAGCCGGGTCAGACCATAGACGTCACCGTCTCCGCCATCGGCGAGGCGAAGAGCTTGCGTGGCGGCACCTTGCTCCAGACCTTCCTGAAAGGGCTGGATGGCCGCGTCTATGCGGTGGCCCAGGGCAGCCTGGTGGTCGGTGGCCTCGGGGCCGAAGGGGCGGACGGCTCCAAGGTGGTGGTGAACACGCCCACAGTGGGGCGCATCGCCAACGGGGCGACCGTGGAGCGGGAGGTTCCCAACTCCTTCAGCCAGGGCGACACCATCACCTTCAACCTGAACCGGCCGGACTTCACCACCGCCCGCCGTCTGGCGGACGTGGTCAACGATCTGGTGGGTCCGAACACCGCCCAGGCGATGGACGCCACCTCCATCAAGGTATTCGCACCGCGGGATCCGGCCCAGCGGGTCTCCTACCTCTCCACCATCGAGAACCTGGAAGTGGACCCGGCGAGCGAGTCCGCCAAGATCATCGTGAATTCGCGCACCGGGACCATCGTCATCGGCAGCGAGGTCAAGCTGCGCCCGGCGGCCATCAGCCACGGTGGGCTGACGGTCACCATCGCCGAGAACCAGCAGGTCTCCCAACCCAATCCGCTCGCTGGCGGGCAGACGGCGGTCACCAACAACTCCACCATCAACGTGCAGCAGGATCCCGGTCGGATGTTCAAGCTCGATACCGGCGCGACCCTGGACGACCTGGTGCGGGCGGTGAACCAGGTGGGGGTCGCCCCCGGGGATCTGATGGCGATCCTGGAGGCGCTGCAGCAGGCGGGCGCGATCCAGGGCCAACTGGTCATTCTGTAATTTCGTGAGCGGCAAGCGGTTGCCACGGGCGGCAAAGAGGTAGGTTATGGCAGAGTTCGACACCCAGAGCGGTATCAATATTGGCATGGTGCAGGACGTCCAGAACCTGGACAAACTGCGCCAGATGAGCCTGAGCAAGGAGGGGAAGCAAGGGGCCCTGATGGCGGCCGCCCGCCAGTTCGAATCCATCTTCACCCAGACCCTGTTCAAGGGGATGCGCCAGGCCAACTCGGTGCTCACCGAGGGCAACCCGATGAACAGCAGCTACACCCAGTTCTATGAAGGGATGCTGGACGAGCAGCGGGTTGCCGACATGTCGAGCAAGGGGGGGCTGGGCATTGCCGAGATGGTGGCCAAGCAGCTCTCACCCGAGCAGACCTTCACCCATCAGGATGGCCGGGTACTCAAGCTGCCCCAGCGTACCGAGCGGGTCTACAAGCCCTATCAACCCCCCAGTGCCTCCAACGATCTGATTGCTGCCTCCAAAGTTGGCAAAGATTTTGCTGATAACGAAATGAAGGGTGAGCTGAATGGGGCCGAGCGTACGCTGGCCCTGCCAAGACGTCCCCACCGCACCGTGCCGCCCATGGGCAGCAGCCAGAGGCCTTCGGCCCTGGATGGCAGCGCCAAGGTGTTTGACAGCCCGGAAGAGTTCGTCGACAGGCTGATGCCGCTGGCCAAGAAGGCGGCGGACAAGCTGGGGTTGAGCCCGGCGGTGCTGGTGGCCCAGGCCGCCCTTGAGAGTGGCTGGGGCAAGCGGGTGATCAAGGATGCAGACGGAAACGTGACGCACAACCTGTTCGGCATCAAGGCCGATCCGCGTTGGGAAGGCCCCAAGGCGGTGGTGAGCACCCTGGAATACGAGCAAGGGGTGGCCTCGCGCCAGAAGGCGGCGTTTCGCTCCTACGAGTCGTTCGAAGAGAGCTTCAACGACTACGTGGATTTCCTGACCTCTGGGAGTCGCTACAAGGGGGCGCTGGCCAAGGTGGACAGCCCGGACCGTTACTTCGAGGCGTTGCAGCAGGCCGGTTATGCCACCGATCCCCAGTACGCCAGGAAACTTAAACAAGTGTTGCGCAGTGATGCCATCGCCGGCTATTCGACGCCCGGTAACATTGCAGACAGGAACACAGAGATGGAGCTGTAAGCTATGGCAAGCGATCTGCTTGGAATTGGGACCTCGGGTGTGTTGGCCCAGCAGCGGCTGCTGCAGACCACCAGCAACAACATAGTGAACGTCAATAGCCAGGGCTATGTACGTGAACGCACCCTGATCTACACCAATTCCGTCGGATTGGGGACGGGCGACATGGTGAGCGATCGCATCATCAACGCCTATGCCCAGGCCGAGGTTCGCCGTGATACGTCCGCTTATAACGCCGCCAACACCCGCTACGATCAACTGTTCCAGCTCGACAGCCTGCTCGGTGATGCCAGCAACAGTGTGGGGTCCACCATCACCTCCTACTTCAAGGCTTTCCACACCGCCAACGAGTCACCGTCCGAGATCGGAGGGCGCCAGACGATCCTGAGTGAACTGAGCGGTATGGTGGACAGATTCCACACCCTCTCCGCCCAGCTCGACAAGCAGTCCGATACCATCAACGCCACCATAGGGGACGAAACGGACAGGGTGAACAGCCTGCTGAACAGCATCAACGATCTGAACCAGTCCATCGTCCGCACCCAGGGCTCCCCTGAAGAGAACCTGATGCTGTTCGATCAGCGGGATGAGGCCATTCGCCAGCTCTCCGAGAAGATGGAGATCCGCACCGTGACCCAGCCCAACGGCAGCATGCTGGTCAACATGAGCACAGGGCACTCCCTGGTGCTCGATGGCGGCGTGGCCCAGTTCAAGGTGGTGCCGGGGGACCCGGATTCCCGTGAGCCTTCCCTGCAGCTGACCCTGGGCAAGAACCAGGCCAGCATCAACGACCAGGATATTGGCGGTGCCATCGGTGGCCTCTTCACCGCGCGTCGGGATCTGGAGCCCGCCAAGCGGGAGCTGGGGCAGATGGCCGTCGCCTTGGGGGATGCCATGAACCAGCAGAACCGGTTGGGGATGGATCTCGACAACGAGCTTGGGGGGGATCTCTTCACCCTCAAAGGAAGCCAGGGGTTGCCCTACGCCAGCAACCAGGGCAACGGGGCGGCCAGCGTCAACTTCGTTCCCGGCAAGGGGAGCGAGGTCACCACCTTCGACTACGAGGTGCGGTTCAACAGCGCCACCGGTTACGAGGTGTTCGCCATCGACGGCAGCGGGCAGCGTACCTCGCTCGCCACGGGGACCACGCCGCCAGCCACCTTCGAAGTGACGGGCCACGGCATCGAAATCGATCTCTCCGGCACACCGGCTGCAGGTGACAAGATCTTGTTGCAACCCACCCGGAATGCGGCTGCCAACCTGGAGCAGGCGATCACCCGTCCTGAAGATATCGCGCTGGCTTCCCCCCTGAAGGCGGACAAGGGATCCCAGAACCTGGGCTCGGGCGAGATAGCGCTGGGCGGTGTCTACAACACCGGCACGGGCTCGGGTTTTGGCACCAACACTTTGGACCCGAGTGCCCCCCAGGTCATCAAGATCGACGGCAGCGGCAACTACGAGGTCTATGACAAGAACAACAACCTGCTGGGTGTCGCCCCCGCCTCCAGCAAGGGACAGAACCTGATGGCCGCCCTCGAGAGCCCCCTGGGGGGGCCCAAGGTCTACGCCGATCCGACCCAGAGCCCGGGCTATGAGTTCAGCATCACCGGCAAGGTGGAGGCCAGCGACAGCTTCACGCTCAGCTACAACAAGGACGGCTTTGCGGACAACGCCAACGGCCTGGCGCTGGCGGAGCTGCAGAACAAGGAGCTGGTGCGCAAGAACAACAACGCCGCCACCAGCAACGACAAGATGACCTTCAACGATGCCTACTCGGGTCTGGTGAGCGGCATTGGCAACAAGACCAGCCAGGCCAAGACCCTGCTGCAGGCCAACGAGGCGAAGCTGACCCAGAGTACCGCCATCTTCGAGAGTGTCTCCGGCGTCAATCTGGAGGAGGAGGCGGCCAACCTCATCCGCTTCCAGCAGTCCTATGCGGCCTCGGCCCAGATAGTGAACACCGCCAAGACCATCTTCGACACCCTGCTCTCCTCCGTGAGGTAAGTCATGCGCATCACCACCAACATGATCTATGACCGCAACCTTGCCTCCATGAGCAAGGTGAGCGAGCGCCAGAACACCGCCTACAACCAGTTGATGACGGGGGATAAATTCTCCCGCTCCGGGGAGGACCCGGCCGGCATGAGCCAGAAGATGGCGCTGACCAAGGAGATCGATCTCTTCAAGCAGTACGGCGTCAACGGCAGCCTGCTGGAGAACAGCCTTGGCCACGAGGAGACGGTGCTGACCTCCCTCAACAACGCCATGCTGAGTGCCCAGGCCCTGATCCAGAAGGCGAACAACTCCGCCATGGGCTCCGAGGAGCGCAGCGCCATCGCGAGCGAGCTGGAGGGGCTGCAAAAGCAGATGTTCGACCTGATGAACAGCAAGAACTCCCAGGGGGAGTACATCTTCGGCGGCAATCAGAGCAAGACCCAGCCCTTCGTCAAGGATGCCAGTGGCAACTATGTGTTCCAGGGGGACACGGGGCAGCGCAACATCCAGGTCTCACCCACGGTGCAGATCCCGGCCAACGACTCCGGTTTCGATCTGTTCGAGATAGTGGCGACCCGGCGCACTGCCAGCGCCGCTAGTGGCAACATCCAGGTGTCGGTGGCGGATCAGGGGAACTTCGAGAGCTTCTATCGCAACAACTATGACTCTTCCCTGCCGAGCAACCAATATGCGGTCAGCACCCTGGCCGGGCCGCCGGACACCTACGAGATCCGTGACAGCGGTGGAACCCTGCTGCAAAGCGGCGACTATGTGGCGGGCAACAAGATCCCCTTCAACGGCCTGGCGCTCACCCTCGACCTCCCTGCGGGGTCGGCGACCCAGAACTTCGTGCTGGATACCCCGAAAAACGACAACATCCTCAATGGCATGTCCGATTTCATCTCCGCCATGCGTGATCCGACCCTGTCCGAGAGCGATTTCCAGCTGGCGGTCTCCGATGCCACCACCCACATGAGCAACGCCAGAACCAAGATAGACCGGGGACTGGGGGAGCTGGGGGGAAGGATGAACAGCCTGGAGCAGGTGATGAGTTCCAACGATGGACTCAGCACCCTGAACCAGCAGGCGCGGGCCAAGGTGTCCGAGGCGGACATGTACGAGGTGATCGCGGCCCTCTCCAAGGAGGATGCAGCCATGAGCGCCTCCCAGCTAGCCTTCAGCAAGATAAGCAAGCTGACCCTCTTCGACTATATCCGCTGACGTTCGTCCGTTGACCGCAGGCTCCCCCGTGCCACGCACGGGGGAGCCTCGTTTCATGAAGGGCCCGCCGTCCGGCCAATTTGTAACAACCCGTTGCCAGGGGCCCGTTTGCCTTGACTCGACCTGCGCCTGGGCAGATGATGCCGCCCGCACGGTAGCGCCGTGCAATCAATGTTCGCAGCATCTCGTTAGGCGAGGCTCCTGCATAAACACAGGCCACTGATCTCACGACGTCCAGAGACGCCCAAGATCAGGACAGTTTTCATCGGATTAAGGTGTCAACCCAAGTGGCTTCCGGCATGCCGGATACGTTATGCAGTGCTAAAGCTGGTACGTGGGGATGAAAACACGCCGGACGGCGTCATTTCCTGCCTGTTACTCGTCAATCAAATTGCTGTTTTCTTGCCGTTGCATCCGGCCCGTTGCCGGAGGCGTTCAGGTTCGCCTGAAATCACATGAGGACATCTGTGATGAAGAAAACACACACCCTGCTCAATCGTCATCAACTGCTCGACCCGGTTGCCCTGCGCAACTGGCTGGCGCACAACCTGGATCCGGTGGCCCGTGCCGATCAGCTTCTGACCCTGCGCCCGGAAGAGCTCAACTGCATCTTCGATACCCTCTCCATGCCGGAAGGGGCGTCCTTGCTCGCCTCCCTCCCGGCGGAGTGTGCCGGCCATCTGCTGCTCAGGCTGCATGGCAGCATCGTGGGGATACTGCAGGGCACCCTGGCCCGTCGGGACCTGCTGGCCATCCTGCGCAGGCTCGACGAGCACGATCGCAAGACCCTGCTCGCCCGGCTGCCAGACCCCGCCCGTAAAGCCTTCCAGTCCCTGCTGGCCTGGCCGAACGAGTCGGTGGGGGCCAACATGCGCCACGAATACCTGGCAGTGGAGGCCAATGCGACGGTGGAAAGCGCCAAGCAGCTGATCCACGGGGCCTGGGATCAGGCCAGGCTGTTTGGTCATCTCTATGTGGTTGACGGCGAGCAGCGCCTGCTTGGCAGCGTCTCCCTCAAGTCGTTGCTGATCGCCGATCCGCTGCTGCCGGTAGGGGACCTGATGGAGGGGGAGGCGGTGCGCATCAACGCCCGGGCGGATCAGGAGCTGGCGGCCCGCCTGCTCATTGACCGCGACCTCTCGCTCCTGCCGGTGGAAGATCAGGGTCGTCTGGTGGGGGTCTTCCACGTGGACGATGCCGCCGACATCCTGGAGCTGGAGTCCACCGAGGATGCGGAGCTGCAAGGGGGCTCCTCGCCGCTGGATACCCCCTATCTGCAGGCCACCCCCTGGCAGTTGTGGCGCAAGCGGGTGGGCTGGCTGCTGATCCTGTTCGTGGCGGAAGCCTACACAGGCACCGTGCTGCGGGCCTTTGAAGAGCAACTGGAGGCGGCCATCGCCCTGGCCTTCTTCATCCCGCTCCTCATCGGTACCGGTGGCAACAGCGGTACCCAGATCACCACCACCATAGTGCGTGCCATGGCGGTGGGGGAGGTGAGCCTGAAAAACCTCGGCACCGTGCTGAAAAAGGAGATCTCCACCGGTCTGCTCATCTCGGCCGCCATCGCGCTGGCGGCCTGGGTGCGGGCCTGGAGCCTGGGGGTGGGGCCCGAGATCGGCATGGTGGTGACCCTGACCATCGTCGCCATCGTGCTCTGGAGCGCCACTGTCGCCTCGGTGATCCCCATGGTGCTGCGTCGCTTTCGCATCGACCCGGCGGTGGTCTCCGCCCCCTTCATCGCCACCCTGGTGGACGGTACCGGCCTCATCATCTACTTCGAGATAGCCAAGCTGATCCTGCCGGATCTGCAGTAGGAAAAGACAAGAGACAAAAAAAGGCAGCCATCGGCTGCCTTTTTGCACAGAGGGGCGGATCACCCGAGCTGGAACAGCAGGGGCCAGCCCTGCTCGTGGCAGTAGCGGTGCTCCTTTTCCAGGTTCTGCATCAGCAACTTGTTCTCGTCGCACCAGTCCAGGGGCAGGGTGACCACCAGCTGATCCCCGGCGGCCTGCACGTTCCACTCGGGCAGCAGGTTGTCCTGACGCCTGTGGTGGGCCGCCACCGCGAGGCGCAGGATGCGGATGCAGCGCAGCACCGTCTGCTCGTCGTGGTTGGGCAGGGCCGGCAGCTCGGAGAGCTTGAGCCCCTTGCGGTGAAAGCGTACCAGGGCCGCCAGCAGGGCCTGATCGTCCTGGTTGAAGCCGGGCAGATCGGTGTTTTGCAAGATATAGGCGGAGTGTTTGTGGATGCCGCTGTAGTTGATGGCAAGGCCGATCTCGTGCAGCCGCGCAGCCCAGCCGAGGATGGCGCGATAGGGCTCTTCCGGCATCTCCCAGGGGCCGCTCAGGACGTCGAACAGGGAGAGGACGCTGCTCTCTACCCGGGTGGCCTGGCGCTTGTCGATGCGATAGTGAGTGCTGAGTGCAAGCGCGGTACGTTCGCGAATGTCGTGATGCTGCAGGCGCTCCTCGAACTCGTAGAGCAACCCTTCGCGCAGGGCGCCGTCGGAGTACTCCATCCGCTCGATGGGCAGGGAGGTGAATAGCCCGAGCAGGATGGCCACCGCGGCGGCAAAGACCCCCTGACGCTCCTCGGTGAGGCCCGCCAGTTTGAGCTGATCGACCCGCTTGTGCTTGAGCATCTCTTCTTTCAGCCGCTCCAGTCCCGCCAGGGTGATGGCACCATCGGTCCACTCTTCCCCCTGCAACACGTCGCGCACGGTGCGGATGGAGCCCGAGCTGCCGAGGCAGCTCTGCCAGCCCAGCTTGCGGTACTGGTTGATGATGGGGGCGAGCTGATGCTGGGCTTCCAACACGGCGGCGTTGAAGGCCTTCTCGCCGAGCTTGCCGTTGCCAAAGAAGCTCTGGGTGAAGCTAACGCAGCCCATCTTGCGGCTGGTGAGCGCCTTGTGCTCAAACCCTTCGCCGATGATGAGCTCGGTGCTGCCGCCGCCGATGTCCACCACCAGCACCTGGCCCTCGATGTGCTGGGTATGGGCGACCCCCTGATAGATGAGGCGGGCCTCTTCCTGGCCGCTGATGATCTCGATGGGGTGGTTGAGCACCTTGGCTGCCTCGCGCACGAAGTCGCGGGCGTTGCTGGCGCGGCGCAATGTGTAGGTGCCGGCGATGCGGATCTGATCCGGCTTGATGTTGGTGAGCCGCTCGGCGAACAGGGCGAGGCAGTCCAGCCCGCGCGCCATGGCCTCCGGGGACATGCGGCGCTGCTCATCCATCCCTTCGGCAAGGCGCACTCGCTCCTTGATGCGATCGATGATCTGCATCCGCCCCTCGGTGAGGCGGGCAATGACCATGTGGAAGCTGTTCGAGCCCAGATCGACAGCGGCGTACAGACTATTGTCCATGGTTTGACTCTATGCGTTTGAGGTAGTCGTAAATCGCCACCTGGGAACGGACCTTGCGGCGGTTGCCCCGCTTCACGTATTCGTTCTTCTGGTCGGCATCGATCACCCGCGCCTTGCAGGTATCACTCAGTTGTAGCTCGAGAATGTCGAGGATGCGCTGCTTGAGCCGCTCGTCATAGATGGGGGTGCCCACCTCGATGCGACCGTCGATGTTGCGGCTCATCCAGTCGGCACTGGAGATATAGAGCTGGGGATTGCCCTTGTTGTGGAACACCATCACCCGCGGATGTTCGAGGAAACGGTCGATGATGCTGATGACCCGGATGTTGTCGCTCAGACCCGGCACCCCCGGGCGCAGGGCGCACATGCCCCGGATGATCATCTGGATGGGCACCCCGGCCTGGCCGGCGGCATAGAGCCGGTTGATGAGGTCTCTGTCCACCAGGTTGTTGATCTTGAGGGTGATACCGCTGGGTTGCCCCGCCTTGGCGTTGGCCAGCTCGTTGTCGATGAGGCGATAGAGCTGGCGGCGGCTGTTGATGGGGGAGACCAGCAGGTGGTTGAACTTGTAGCGCCGGTACGGGTACTCGATGTACTCGAACACGCTCTCCACCTCGGCGGTGATGTCCGGATGGCGGGTCAGCAGGGAGAAGTCGGTGTAGATCTTGGCGGTCTTCTCGTTGAAGTTGCCGGTCCCGATATGGGCGTAGCGCACCGCCTCGCCGTTCTCGTGGCGGGTGATGAGGCAGAGCTTGGAGTGGATCTTGAGGCTGGGCACCCCGAACACCACTTTGACGCCTGCGTCGGTCAGGATGTTGGCCCAGTCGATGTTGGCTGCCTCGTCGAAGCGGGCGCGCAGCTCCACCACCACGGTCACCTTCTTGCCGTTGTTGGCGGCGTCGATGAGGGAGTGGATGATCCGCGACTTCTTGGCCACCCGGTAGATGTTGATGCGAATGGCGCTGACCGCCGGGTCGAAGGCCGCCTGGCGCACCAGCTCGGTGAAGTGGTGGAACTTGTGATAGGGGTAGTAGAGCAGGATGTCCTGCTTGGCGATGGCGTCGAAGGCGTTGACGAAGCCGTCAAAGTCGCGGCAGTCCAGGGCCGGCAGCTTGGGGTTTTCCAGATAATCCCGGCCCACATTGGGGAAGCCGATGAAATCCTTGAAGTTGTGATAGCGCCCACCGGGCATGATGGCGTCGTAGGAGCTGATCTGCAGCTTGAGCTTCAAGAAGCTTATCATGGCCGCCGGCATCTCCCGCTCGTAGACGAAGCGCACCGGCATGGCGGTGAGGCGCTGTTTCAAGCCGTCACTCATCTTGTCCACCAGGCTGAGGTCCAGCTGGTCGGAGAGATCATATTCGGCATCCCGGGTCAGCTTGACCGCGTAGGCGGCAATCTCGTCGTAGTCGAAGAAGCCCTTGAAGATCTCGTCCAGACAGAAGCGGATAACGTTGTCCAGGATGATGATCTGCTTCTTGCGACGGGTGCCCTCCGGCGGTAGCTGGAAGAAGCGGGGCAGATCGTCGGTGGGCACTTCCACCAGGGCGTACTGGATCACCTGGCCGTTCTTCTTCATCTCGATGGCGAGATAGGTGTGCTCGTCTTTCAGGAACTTGACCGGGTTGACCTCTTTGTTGAGCAGGATCGGGATGATGTGGCGCAGCACCTTTTCCCGGAAGAAGATCCGCAGCCACTGCTGGATGGACTCGGAGAGCTGGCTTTCGTTCACCAGGAAGATGTTGTGGCGGGCCAGCGCGATCAGCAGCTCCTTGTAGGTGTTGTCGAACGCCTCGCCGAGCGCCATCACCTTCTGCTGGATGGCGCGCAGCAGCACCTTGGCCTCGTCGTCGCCGCCGTGGACTTCGTTGATGAGGATGCGGCGCTTGACGTCCGACACCCGTACCTTGAAGAACTCGTCCTGATTGGAGGAGAAAATCCCGAGGAAACGGACCCGCTCGATGAGGGGTACCGTCTTGTCCATCGCCTCTTGCAACACCCGTTCATTGAATGAGAGCCAGCTAAGCTCTTTCTCTTCATACTGCTTGTCGGTGCTCATCTGGTGCCTCTTTGCTCTGGTTGCGTCTGCGCGGAAGTTATGGCGTCAAATCATGACAAATTTATGACAGGCGACACTATTCGCTCAGATCCTGATCGATGTCGACGACGAGGTCGTCGGAGAGGGACTCCAGGGCCGTGACGAGATCGTCCAGTTCGAGCTGCGGCGGCATAGCCACCAGGGCGTGGGCATAGAAGAGGGGGGCGCCTGAGTGGGGCGCAGGTTCGCAACCTGTGGTGAGGTCGGCGACGTTGATGTTGAGCTGGCGCAGGATGCTGGCCACTTCGTGGACGATGCCCGGTCTGTCGTTGCCGGTGACGCTCAGCATCACCTGATGGGCCGGTTGCGGGCTCAGCTGCCCTTCGGCGAAGCTCACGGTGAGGCCAGGCAGCATCACCAGGGCCTCGCACAGGTTGCGGTAATGCTCGTCAGGCACGGCGACGTGCAAAATGCCGGCAAATTGCCCCGCCAGCTCGCTCATGGAGCTGGCCAGCCAGTTACCCTGCTGCCGGGTGATGGTATCGGCCAGGCTCTCGACGATCCCGGGTTTGTCTGCGCCGATCACGGTGACGACCAATTGCTTTTGCATCCTGCTCTCCTTGAATGGGGCTGCGTGGGGTCCGTTGACGCCTGGCGGCGACGGGGTGCGCGCCAGAACGTCCATGGGCTCTAGCATTGTGCCTGCTGTGACAGGCCATATGAAGCCCGCCTTGCGCAAATTCAGTGAAAAAACGCGAATGCCGGGACGGGCTTGATTTCTGCGCTGCCTGAGTCGCTTTCCCCGTGGTAGAGTGTGCCCCTTCCTTTGGTGTGAACTGAATTTGTCTTGTAAACGGGATGTGCGTGTATGAATAGCCTTGTCGTATCGGGAGCTGTGTTGCTGGGGTTGCTCCTGCTGGTGATCGTCTGGCGCAGGGAGAAAGAGGGCAAGGCCGAGCCCTATGATCTGCAGGAAACCTTGATGAGCCCAGCCGAGCGCACCTTCTTCGGGGTGCTGGATCAGGCGGTGGGGGACAAGGCCCGTGTCTTTGCCAAGGTACGAGCCTCCTATGTATTGACGCCCGAGGCGCACCTTGGCAAGGGCAAGCGCCAGCAGGCGCTCGGCAAGATAGGGGAGAAGCACTTCGATTTTCTGCTCTGCCACCCGACGGATCTCTCTTTCCTGTGTGCCGTGGAGCTGGATGACGAGGGGCACCGCCACCAGAAGCGCAAGTCGCGGGATCTCTTCCTGAAGGCGGCCTGCGATGGCGCCGGCCTGCCGCTGTTGCAGATCCCGGCCAGCAGCCACTACCAGGTCGACGAGTTGCGGGAGCAACTGCTGCCCCTGCTGGCGAGAACGACGGCGCCGGTGGATGACCTGCTGCCCGGCGAGCGCCGCGAACCGACCTTCAGCCCGCTGCTGCTCGATGGTGTCGATCTGGGTACGTCACACCCGGGGGCTGCCAGGGAGCCCCAGGTGCCGCCCCCCCAGGCCGAAGAGGCAATGCCCGCGTTGATGGAGGAGAATCCCTTCCTCGATCCGGATGAGGAGGAGCCCCGGGAGACGATCCCTCATTGCCCCCGCTGTGCCGCGCCCCTGGTGGCACGGGAAGCACGAAAGGGTCCCCATGCCGGTCGCCTGTTCCTCGCCTGCAGCCGGTTTCCCGAGTGCCGCTATGCCGCTCCCCAGGAGAGCGTGAAACACTGATCCCTCCTCTGACGCCGCACCCTGTCGGCGTCATTCTTTCCCCTTCGCTGGTTTTCATCCGATACTCAATCTGGCTGGAAGCGTGATCCCCGTCCCGCCAGGGTCCGGGAGGATGCGACAAGTTTTGACAATCCGCCAGAATTTTGGCACTTTGTCCCCCTTATGACACAGTGCGAAATTGGTTTTAATAAGCACTTAAAAAACAATAACTTGGCGTCAGGTGTGAAAATATGGATAGGATGGCTATGGGTGTGCTGCTTGTTGATGCCGATGATGTGCGGCGCCAGCAACTGGGGACTGTGCTCTCCTTCATGGGGATCCCCTGGCAGGAGGTGGTAGAGAGCGATCTCGATGTGGCCATCGAGACTGCCGGGCCCTTGCAGGGGATTCTGGCCGGGGAACTGCGCGAGCGCGCCCTGAGTGAGCTGCTTGCCGCCCACCCTCGTCTGCCCTTCCTCTCCCTGATGCCGGCGAGCCATGGTTGCAGCAACTTCATCGGGGTGGCCGAGGCGCCCTTTACCTATGAGTCCCTCACCCGTCACCTGCACTTCTGCCAGGCCTTCATCTCCCTGCATCCCCGTCATCAGACCCACGACAAGGGTCAGACCCTGCTGCGCCTGCTGGTGGGCAAGGGGAGGGGCATCCAGGAGGTGCGCCGTCTCATCGGCCAGGTGGCCGAG
The DNA here is from genome assembly GCF_048276795.1 of Aeromonas sp. PS2Canimalfood6. Lineage (NCBI taxonomy): Bacteria > Pseudomonadati > Pseudomonadota > Gammaproteobacteria > Aeromonadales > Aeromonadaceae > Aeromonas > Aeromonas sp. PS2Canimalfood6. The sequence continues at coordinate 25,513 of NZ_JBLUXC010000031.1, read as the reverse complement.
ACCGACGCCAACGTACTGATCCTCGGTGAGTCCGGAACCGGCAAGGAGGTGGTGGCTCGCGCCATCCACGAGCTGTCCGCCCGAAGCGCGGGCCCCTTCGTGCCCATCAACTGCGGCGCCATTCCGGCGGAGCTGCTCGAGAGCGAGCTGTTCGGTCACGAGAAGGGGCCTTCACCGGTGCCATTGCCGCCCGGCGCGGCCGCTTCGAACTGGCCCAGGGGGGCACCCTCTTCCTCGACGAAATCGGCGACATGCCGCTGCCGATGCAGGTCAAGTTGCTGCGGGTGCTGCAGGAGCGCCAGTTCGACCGGGTCGGGGGCGGCAAGGCCGTCCAGGCCGATGTGCGGGTGATCGCGGCGACCCACCGGGATCTGGAAGCCATGATCCGCACCCTGGCATTTCGCGAAGATCTCTACTACCGCCTCAATGTGTTCCCCATCGAGACGCCCCCCCTGCGGGATCGGGCCGACGACATCCCGCTGCTGCTGCAGGAGCTGCTCAATCGCCATGCCGAACAGCACAAGGGGATCATCCGTCTGACCCAGCGCGCCATGGAGTCCCTGATGCAGTACGCCTGGCCCGGCAACGTGCGCGAGCTGTCCAACCTCATCGAGCGCCTGCTCATCCTCTATCCGAACCAGATCGTCGATGTAGCGGATCTGCCCGGCCGCTATCGCCTGCTGCCCTGCGAGCCACGAGATGAGCGGCTCACCGAGATGGACGAGCGGGACGCCCTGGCTGCCGTGTTCCAGTCCCCACCAGAGCTGGATCCCGGCATCGCCATGCCCCTGCCCATGCAGTTGCCCCAGGAGGGGGTCAACCTCAAGGAGATGCTGGCCGACCTCGAGGTGGAGCTGATCCGCCAGGCCCTGGAGTCCCAGGACGGGGTGGTGGCCCGCGCCGCCGACCTGCTCAGCATGCGCCGCACCACCCTGGTGGAGAAGATGAAGAAGTACGGCATGAGCAAGGACAATTGAGGTCAATGCTTTGACGCATTGACCCAATACATTGATAAATAACGTCTATTTTGCTGGCATGGAAATTGAATAAGCTGACTAAATCGCCAGTTTGAGGTCAGCTTTATGACAATCTTGCAGCAGGATGCCCCCCTCCAGTCACATGAAGTGAGTCAGCTTTACGCCATCTTCACGGCGCTGCCGACCGGCGTGCTGCTGCTCGATGGCGAGGGGCTGATCACCCGCGCAAACCCTGCCGCCCTGGCGCTGCTGGGAGAGCCACTGGAAGGCCTCTCCTGGCGCCAGATCATCGCCCGCTGCTTCGAACCCCGTGAGGATGACGGTCACGAGATCTCCTTGCGCGACGGCCGCCGGGTCCAGCTGTCGACCCAGCCGCTGCCGGATCAGCCCGGCCAACTGGTGTTCATTACCGACTTGACCGAGACCCGCCAGTTGCAGGACAGGGTCAACCACATGAAGCGCCTCTCCGCCCTTGGCAACATGGCGGCTTCCCTGGCGCACCAGATCCGCACCCCACTCTCCGCCGCCATGCTCTATGCGGCCAACCTGGCCAACCGCACCCTCAAGCCTGAATCCCGCAGCCAGTTCCAGCAAAAATTGATGGCGCGCCTGCAGGATCTCGAGAAGCAGATCAACGACATCCTGCTGTTTGCCCGCAATGGCGACAACCAGGTGGTGGCGCCCCTCTCGGTGCAGGGCTTGCTGGCGGAAGTGCAGGCGGGGGCCGACGCCTTCTGCCAGCAGCAGGGCTGCGCCTTGCATCTGGAGGCCCCTGAGCCCGATCTCTGTCTGCTTGCCAACAGCAGTGCCCTGGCGGGGGCCATCAACAACCTCATCGCCAATGCCCGGCAGGCCGGCGCCGATTCGCTCCTGGTGAGCGCTGTGCGCAGCGGCAACCGGGTGGAGATGCGGGTCATCGACAACGGTAAGGGGATGGCCCCCTCCCTGCTCAACCAGATCTTCGAACCCTTCTTTACCACCCGATCCCAAGGCACGGGCCTCGGTCTTGCGGTGGTGCAGTCGGTGGTACGAGCCCATCAGGGGGAGGTGAGCGTGGCCTCGGTCCCTGGCGAGGGCACCTGTTTTACCCTGTCCTTCCCCCTGCATCAGCAACAGGTTCAGTTGGGGGGCGTGGCATGAGGCGCGCAAAAGCCGGAGCGCCGGTGAAGATGATTCTCGACAAGGCCATGTTGGTTGTAGGAGGTGTGGCATGACCCAGGCTCGCATTTTGGTGGTGGAAGATGACAACGGCCTGCGCGAGGCGCTGGTGGATACCCTGCTGCTCGGTGGCTATGAGTGCCGCGAGGTGGACAGCGGCGAGCGGGCCCTGCTTGCCCTGTCCCGTCAGCGCTTTGACATGGTGATCTCCGACATCCAGATGGGGGGCATGGATGGTCTGACTCTGCTCGCCAACATCCGCCAGCAATATCCCCAGGTGCCTGTGCTCCTGATGACGGCCTACGCCAACATCGACGGGGCGGTGCGCGCCATGCGCGAGGGGGCGATCGACTATCTGGCCAAGCCCTTCTCCCCCGAGGTGCTGCTCAACCAGGTCAGCCGTTATGTGCCGGCCCAGAAGGTGGAGAAGCGGGCCGTGGTGTACGGGGACCCTAGGACTGCGGAGCTGTTCCAGCTGGCGACCCGGGTGGCGAGAAGCGAAGCCACCGTCATGGTGACCGGCCCGAGCGGGACGGGCAAGGAGGTGTTGGCTCGCTACATTCACGACCACTCCAACCGGGCAGAACAGGCCTTCGTCGCCATCAACTGCGCCGCCATTCCGGAGAACATGCTGGAAGCGACCCTGTTTGGCTACGAGAAGGGCGCTTTCACCGGTGCGGTGCAGGGGTGCCCTGGCAAGTTCGAGCAGGCTCAGGGAGGAACCCTGCTGCTCGACGAGATCACCGAGATGGATCTGGGACTGCAGGCCAAGCTGCTGCGGGTCTTGCAGGAGAAAGAGGTGGAGCGGCTCGGCAGCCGCAAAATGATCCCCCTCGATGTGCGGGTCATTGCCACCAGCAACCGGGATCTGAAAAAAGCGGTGCAGGACGGGCTGTTCCGCGAAGATCTCTACTACCGCCTCAACGTCTTCCCCCTGCGCTGGACGGCGCTCTGGGAGCGCCCGGGGGACATTCTTCCCCTGGCGGAGCATCTGCTGGCGCTGCATGCCAGCCAGATGGGGCTGCCGACGCCGCAGCTTGCAGAGGGCGCCCGAGAGCGTCTGATGGCTCACCCCTGGCCCGGCAACGTGCGCGAGCTCGACAACGTGGTGCAGCGCGCCCTGATCCTCTGCCCAGACGGCCTCATCGACTGTGAGCACCTGATCCTGGAAGAGACGGACGAGACCCTGGTGCGGCCGCTTGAGCGGCTGTCAGGGGAGGGGCTTGGCGGCGAACTCAAGCTGCAGGAGCACCAGATCATTCTGGACACCCTGCAGGAGTGCAACGGCAGTCGCAAAGCGGTGGCCGACAAGCTCGGCATCAGCCCGCGCACCCTGCGCTACAAGCTGGCCCAGATGCGTGACGCCGGCATCGAGTTGCCCGCCTAGGCCTGACAGGCGCATGGCCTTGCCGGTCCGGCTCGATTATCATGGGCCCTGACGATCGGAATCCGGCTCCCCGCACAGTGCGTGGGGAGCCCAGCTAGGAGACCCCCATGATCTCTCATCGTAAACTGGAAAGCCTGCTCAACCACCTGCTCGAACCCCATGCCATCAAGGATTACTGCCCCAACGGCCTGCAGGTGGAGGGGCGCGAGCGCATTCGCAAGGTGGTGACCGGCGTCACCGCCAGCCAGGCCCTCATCGATGCCGCCGTGGCCGCCGGGGCCGATGCCATCCTGGTTCATCACGGCTACTTCTGGAGCGGCGAGCCGGCCCAGATCACCGGCATGAAGCAGCGTCGTCTCAAGACCCTCTTGACCCACGACATCAATCTGTTTGCCTACCACCTGCCGCTGGACGTGCACCCCGAGGTGGGGAACAATGCCCAGCTTGCCAGGTTGCTCGGCATCAAGGTACGTCGCGGCCTCGAACCCTGGAACAGCAAGAGCGTCGCCATGGTGGGCAAGCTGGAGGAGCCCATGAGCGGCAGCGATTTTGCCAAGCTGATTGCCGAGCGTCTCGGTCGCGAGCCGCTTCATTGTGGTGACAGTGGTCCCGAGCTCATCCGCTCCGTGGCCTGGTGCACCGGCGGTGGTCAGAGCTACATCAGCCAGGCGGCGGAGCAGGGCATCGATGCCTTCATCTCCGGCGAAGCCTCCGAGCAGACCATCCACACTGCCCGGGAGATGGGCATGCACTTCTACGCCGCAGGCCATCACGCCACCGAGCGCTACGGCGTCAAGGCGCTGGGAGAGTGGCTCGCCACCGTGCACGGGCTGGAGGTGACCTTTATCGATATCGACAATCCGGTGTAGGGCCGATTAGCCGCGCAGCAGCGTCATCGGACGTGATGACAGCCATTGCGCTGGTCGATGGAAATGACAAGGGAGGCCTGAGCCTCCCTTGTTGTGTCTTACGGCTGCTCGCGGTTACTCGCTGGCATAGCCTGCCAGGCCAAGCTGCTTGCCATCGAGGAAGGCAGACCCTTCTCGCATCTGCAAGCGCCCTTCACAGAACCACTGCACTACCAGGGGGTAGATGCTGTGCTCCTGCACCTGGACCCGGGCGGCGACCTCGTCGGCACTGTCCCCTTCGAAGATGGGGACCCGTGCCTGGAGGATCACCGGGCCGCCGTCGAGCTCTTCGGTGACGAAGTGGACGCTGGCGCCGTGCTCGTCATCACCGGCCTCGATGGCGCGCTGGTGGGTGTGCAGACCCTGGTATTTCGGGAGCAACGAGGGGTGGATGTTGATCATCCTCCCCGCGAAGTGGCGCACGAGGTCGGCGCTCAGGATCCGCATAAAGCCGGCCAGCACAACCAGATCCGGTTGATAATCCGCCATCAGGGCCAGCAGGGCGACATCATACTCCTCCCGGCTGGCGAACTGCTGCTGGGCCAGGATGGCGGTTGCCACCCCGGCTTCCCTGGCACGCACCAGGCCATAGGCATCAGCCTTGTTGCTGATGACGCCGACCACCTGACCGGCAATCTTGCCGCCGGCACAGCCGTCGAGGATGGCCTGCAGGTTGCTGCCGCTGCCTGAGATGAGGACGAGGATGCGTTTCATAGGGGAGGTCATCTGGCCGTTGATCCGATCATTCATTGAATGATGACCTGCTCCTCACCATCGGCCGCCTTGGCGATGTGGCCGATGTGCCAGGCGTTCTCGCCTTCGGCCTTGAGCAGGGCCAGTGCCTTGTCCAGCTGATCCGCCGGCAGGGCGATGATCATGCCGACGCCGCAGTTGAAGGTGCGATACATCTCGTGGCGGGTGACGTTGCCTGCCTGTTGCAGCCAGCTGAACACCGCCGGCCACTGCCAGCTCTGCTCGTCGATGACCGCCTGGGTGTTGGCGGGCAGCACGCGCGGGATGTTCTCCCAGAAGCCGCCGCCGGTGATGTGGGACAGGGCGTGGATCTCGCACTCCTTGATAAGCTTGAGCACGGGCTTCACGTAGATGCGGGTCGGCTCCAGCAGGGCGTTGGCCAGGGTGGTATCACCCAGCGGCTGCTGCACGTCGGCCTTGGAGACTTCCAGGATCTTGCGAATGAGGGAGAAGCCGTTGGAGTGGGGACCGCTGGCGGCCAGGGCGATCAGGGCATCCCCTTCGCCAACCTTGCTGCCGTCGATGATCTCGCTCTTTTCCACCACGCCGACACAGAAACCGGCGATGTCGTAATCTTCCCCTTCATACATGCCAGGCATTTCGGCAGTTTCACCGCCGACCAGGGCACAGCCGGACTGTTCGCAGCCGGCGCCGATGCCGGTGACCACGGCAGCGGCAGTGTCCACGTCCAGTTTGCCGGTGGCATAGTAGTCGAGGAAGAAGAGGGGCTCGGCGCCCTGCACGATGAGGTCATTGACGCACATGGCGACCAAGTCGATCCCCACGGTGTCGTGCTTCTTCAGGTCGATGGCCAGACGCAGCTTGGTGCCCACCCCGTCGGTACCGGAGACCAGTACCGGTTCCTTGTAGCCAGCAGGGATTTGACACAGGGCCCCAAAGCCGCCAAGACCACCAAGGACTTCAGGACGACGAGTGCGTTTTGACACGCCCTTGATACGTTCAACCAGTGCATTGCCGGCATCGATATCTACGCCAGCATCCTTGTAGCTCAGTGAGGTTTTGTCAGTCACGCGTATTCCCCGTCATATAAAGAAGTGGAGGGTAAAATTCGGGGCGTATTCTACCAGCGGGCACGAAAAACCAGAAAGAAAATCGTTTGCGCGTTTTTGAATCGAAAAGCTCTACAAGCCGTGGCTTTTGTTGTATGATTCCGCGATTTTTTTGGCGCCGGTTAGAGGAGATAATAATGAAAGTCGTTGAAGTCAAACACCCCCTGGTCAAGCACAAGATCGGCCTGATGCGCGAAGGCGACATCAGCACCAAGCGTTTCCGTGAACTGGCCAAGGAAGTGGGCAGTTTGTTGACCTACGAAGCGACCTCTGACTTCGAAACCGAAAAAGTGACCATCGATGGCTGGAACGGCCCTGTGGAAGTCGACCAGATCAAGGGCAAGAAGGTCACCGTCGTGCCCATCCTGCGCGCCGGTCTTGGCATGATGGATGGCGTGCTGGAGCACATGCCGAGCGCCCGCGTCAGCGTGGTCGGTATCTATCGCGATGAAGAGACCCTGCAGCCTGTCCCCTACTTCGAGAAGATCGTCAGCAACATCGAAGAGCGTCTGGCCCTGGTCATCGACCCCATGCTGGCCACCGGCGGCTCCATGATCGCCACCATCGATCTGCTCAAGAAGAAAGGTTGCCAGTCCATCAAGGTGCTGGTGCTGGTTGCCGCGCCGGAAGGCATCAAGGCGCTGGAAGCCGCTCACCCGGACGTGGAGCTGTTCTGTGCCTCCATCGACCAGGGGCTGAACGAGAAGGGCTATATTGTCCCGGGTCTGGGGGATGCCGGCGACAAGATCTTCGGCACCAAGTAAGCATCACCCCATCGCCGCGCCCAAGGCGCGCAAACGGAGCCGGCATCCTGCCGGCTCCGCTGTTTCTCCCCCCCTTTGCTTGCTGCCATGCGCGCCTTGCCGCTACCATAAGCACCATCCCCCATTTCGAGAATCTTCTTTATGCTGAAACGCTTAGCGACTCTCCTCTGCTGCTGTCTGCCACTCGTGGTGTCGGCCGCCCAGGTAACCGACCTCTATCAGGGCAAGGCTCCCACCAGTGGCGACATGACGGCCGCCCAGTCCCAGGCGCTGGGGGATGTGCTCGTCAAGGTGACGGGCAAGCGCGATATCCTCACCCAGCCGGATGTGGTGAAGGCCCTGGCGGCGCCGGCGGATTACGTGCAGCAATACAGCTATCAGGACATCGGCTCGGTCAAGTTTCTCAAGGCGGATTTCAATGTGGCCAAGGTGAACGCCCTGGTCGGCCAGAGCAAGTTTGCCCTGCTTGGCCCGGTGCGGCCGCAGGTCGCCATCTGGCTGGTGGTCGACGAAGGGGAGCGGCGCATTCTGCCGGATCAGTCCGGCGATGGCTGGTCCGAGGCGCTGCGTGCCCAGACCCAGGCCATGGGGCTGCCGGTCAGTCTCCCGCTGATGGACTTGGATGACAACATGGCGGTCAATGCCACCGATGTCTGGGGCCGTTTTGCCGATCCCGTGCTCAAGGCGAGCCAGCGTTACGGCGCTGAAATGGTGGTGCTCGGCAAACTCACCCCGGAGGGGGAGGCCTGGAGCATCGATTGGGGTCTTTATGGGGCCAAGCCGGGGGCGCAGGCAGGAGAGCTGACCGAGCTGACCAAGGGCTCGGGTTCAGGTACCCAGGCCGAGGTGGCAAAGGGCTTTGCCGATGCCCTGGCCGGTTGGCTGGTGCAGCAGTACGGTACCCGTCTCTCCGGTGTCGCCTCCAGCCAGACCCTGGTGGTGGAGGGGCTGTCCGATATCGATGGCATGATCCAGATCCAGAAGCTGCTGCAGGGGATGGCCAGTGTCACCAAGGTGGCCATCGGCAAGCTGGAAGGGGACAAGGTGACCTTCAACCTCTCGCTGCAGGGGGACAAGGCCGAGCTGGTGAGGGGGTTGCAACTGGAGAGCCGCCTGCATCAGGTGGAAGACAACGAGAGCGGCCTGCGCTATCAATGGTCGCAGCCCTGATCCCGGGGAAGGATCCTGACCGCCCGGCATGGTCCGGGCGGTTCTCTATCTGCCCCGCTGGTGATACACTTGCCCGCAAATATCACAGTCAAAGCCCAACGAGTGAAGCAACCGGCCCAACTGTCTTTAGCCGTACAACTACCGGATGATGAAACCTTCGTCAGTTTTTATCCCGGCAACAACGCCCATCTGATCACCGCCCTCAAGAATGCGGCCATCGGTCAGGGCTCGCCCTTCCTCTATTTCTGGGGAGCCAAGGGGTCGGGCCGCTCCCATCTGCTCCATGCCACCTGCGCCGAGGTCAACGCCCGCGACGCGGCGGCGGCCTATCTCTCCCTCGATCAGTTCGAACAGCTTGACCCCAGCATGCTCGATGCTTTGGAGAGCCTGCCCCTGGTCTGTCTCGACAGCCTGGAGGCGATCGCTGGCAACGCCCTGTGGGAGCGGGCCCTGTTCGACTTCTACAATCGCTGGAAGGAGAAGGGGGAGGGGACGCTCATCGTTACCGGCTGCAGCGCGCCACGCAAGCTGGGGCTGCAACTGCCGGATCTCGCGTCCCGTCTCGACTGGGGAGTGAGTTTCCACCTTGACGAGCTGGACGACGAGGGCAAACTCAGCGCCCTGCAACTGCGCGCCGAGCTGCGGGGTTTCAAGCTGCCCATCGACGTGGGCCGTTTCCTGCTCAACCGCCTCTCCCGCGACATGCGCACCCTGCTTGCCACCCTCAATCGTCTCGACAACGCCTCCTTCCGTGCCAAGCGCAAGCTGACCATCCCTTTCGTCAAAGAGATCCTCGAGCTCTGAAAACCTATCCCATTAGGCTAACTTATTCGCCATTTTGAACCTGGGCAGTGCTCGAAATCTTCACGTACTACAGTACGCTCCGGTTTCTGCGCGCTGTCCGTGTTCAAACTGCCTTCAACGATTACGCCTACTGGGATAGGTTCTAAGCCCCATAACGACAAACCCCGGGACTTGGCCGGGGTTTGTTTGCGAGCATTACACAGCTATCAGTGGAACTGATCTTCTTCGGTGGAGCCGGTCAGCGCGGTCACCGACGACTGGCCGCCCTGAATGACGGTGGTCACCTTGTCGAAGTAACCGGTCCCCACCTCCTGCTGGTGTGCCACGAAGGTGTAGCCACGCTCGGCAGCGGCGAATTCCGGCTGCTGCACCATCTCGACATAGTGCTTCATCCCCTCGCCACGGGCGTACTGGTAGGCCAGCTCGTACATGTGGAACCACATGTTGTGGATACCCGCCAGAGTGATGAACTGGTATTTGTAGCCCATGTCGGAGAGCTCCTGCTGGAAGCGGGCGATGGTGGCATCGTCCAGGTTCTTCTTCCAGTTGAAGCTCGGGGAGCAGTTGTAGGCCAGGATCTTGTCCGGATACTGGGCCTTGATGGCCTCGGCAAATTTGCGCGCCTCGTCCAGATCGGGCTTGGCGGTCTCGCACCACACCATGTCGGCGTAAGGGGCGTAGGCCAGGCCGCGGGAGATGGCCTGCTCGATGCCGGCCTGCACCTTGTAGAAGCCCTCGCTGGTGCGCTCACCGGTCAGGAAGCCGGCATCGTAGGGGTCGGCATCCGTGGTCAGCAGATCTGCCGCGTTGGCGTCGGTGCGGGCGATCACCAGGGTGGTGGTGCCGCAGACGTCGGCTGCCAGACGGGCTGCGATGAGCTTTTGCACCGCTTCCTGGCTCGGGACCAGTACCTTGCCGCCCATGTGGCCGCACTTTTTCACGGACGCGAGCTGATCTTCGAAGTGCACGCCGGCGGCGCCCGCTTCAATCATCCCCTTCATCAGCTCGAAGGCGTTCAGCACGCCGCCGAAACCGGCTTCCGCATCCGCCACGATGGGCAGGAAGTAGTCGATGAAGCCCTTGTCCTCTGGTCCAACTTTGTTGGCCCACTGGATCTGGTCGGCCCGGGCGAAGGAGTTGTTGATGCGCTCCACCACGGAGGGGACGGAGTTGGCCGGGTAGAGGGACTGATCCGGGTACATGGTGGAGGAGAGGTTGTTGTCCGCCGCCACCTGCCAGCCGGAGAGATAGATGGCTTCGATGCCGGCCTTGGCTTGTTGCACCGCCTGGCCGCCGGTCAGGGCGCCGAGGCAGTTTACATAGCCTTTCTTGGCGCCGCCGTGGATCAGCTCCCACAGTTTGTCGGCGCCGCGTTGGGCCAGAGTGTGTGCCGGCTGCAGGCTGCCACGCAGGTTCACCACGTCCTCGGCGCTGTAGCCGCGCTTGATCCCTTTCCAGCGGGGGTTTTCTGCCCAGTCTTTCTCGATAGCCTGGATCTGTTGCTCACGGGTCAGTGCCATATCAGTTCCCTCTTTCATTGATTTCACGTTTCCATTGACTTGTTATGGGGGCCGTTACCGGCCCGGGTCTCACAGCCGCTCGTAGCCGGGCAGCGTCAGAAAATCGATGAGTGTGTCGGCGCAGGTGATCTCGTCCATCAGGGCGCTTGCCTCGGCGAAACGGCCAGATTGCCAGCGGGCCTCGCCCACTTCGCCTCTGACCACCTCCTGCTCCTCGGCCAGCATCTGGCGGAACAGCGCCTTGGTCACTGCCTGACCGTTGGAGAGGGTCTTGCCGTGGCGGATCCACTGCCAGATGGAGGTGCGGGAGATCTCGGCGGTGGCGGCATCTTCCATCAGTCCGTAGATGGGCACGCAGCCATTGCCGTTGATCCAGGCTTCCAGGTATTGCAGGGCGACGCGGATATTGGTGCGCATGCCCGCCTCGGTGCGATCACCCTCACAGGGGGCCAGCAGGTCGGCGGCCGTGATGGGGGCATCCTGCTCGCGCAGCACGCCGATCTGGTTCTGGGCACCCGCCGGAATGGTGGCGTTGAACACCGCCATGGCGGTATCGGCCAGACCGGGGTGGGCGACCCAGGTGCCATCGTGGCCGTTGTCGGCCTCGCGCTGCTTGTCCGCGTGCACCTTGGCAAACACCTGCTCGTTGACGGCCGCGTCCTTGGCCGGAATAAAGGCGGCCATACCCCCCATCGCCAGCGCGCCGCGTTTGTGGCAGGTCTTGATAAGGAGTCGCGAGTAGGCAGAGAGGAACGGCTTGTCCATGGTCACCACCTGACGATCCGGCAGGACGCGATCCGGGTGGTTCTTCAAGGTCTTGATATAGCTGAAGATGTAGTCCCAGCGACCGCAGTTGAGGGCGACGATGTGATCCTTCATCTGATAGAGCAGCTCGTCCATCTCGAATACCGCCGGCAGGGTTTCGATGAGCACGGTGGCCTTGATGGTACCGCGGGGCAGACCGAATTTGTCCTCGGTCCAGGCGAACACCTCGCTCCACCAGCGCCCTTCCAGATGGCTCTGCAGCTTGGGTACGTAGAAGTAGGGACCGGATCCCTTGGCCAGTAACGCCTTGTGGTTGTGCAGGAAATAGAGGGCGAAGTCGAACAGGCCGCCGGGAATGGGGGCACCATCGAAGGTGACATGTTTTTCCGGCAGATGCAGACCGCGCACCCGGCAGATAAGCACGGCCGGGTTGGGATTCAGGGTATAAGCCTTCCCTTCCGGGCTGGTGTAGGAGACGGTGCCGTTGACCGCATCGCGCAGGTTGATCTGACCTTCGATCACCTTGTTCCAGGCGGGAGCCAGTGAATCCTCGAAGTCCGCCATGAATACCTTGACGTTGGCGTTGAGGGCGTTGATCACCATTTTGCGCTCGACCGGGCCGGTGATCTCCACACGGCGGTCCTGCAGATCGGCGGGAATGCCGCGCACCGTCCAGTCACCATCGCGAATATGGGCGGTCTCTGGCAGGAAGTCCGGCAACTCGCCGCCATCGATACGGGCCTGGCGTGCGACTCGCTGCTTCAGCAGCTCATTGCGTTGGGGAGCGAAACGTTCCACCAGTTCGGACACCAGGGCCACCGCATCCGGCGTCAGGATCTGCGCGTAATCGGGAAGCATCTCGCCTTGAATGCGCAGGCGGGTGCTGCTGATGGTCTGGGCCGGTGCCGACATAGTGGGTACTCCTCCAAAAGTTACATTTTGAATTTATTAACTACGACTAACGTCTATATCCCTTTCTTTTAAACTCCCCATAACAGCGGGGTAACACGATTCATAAGGTGCAAAAGAATGGCGGATTCGTCAACTTGATTTTTAAAACAGGTGTTTTTTGATGATAGTTAAGATGCTGTTTTAAATTGATTTATGTGATTAGTGCAAAAGCTCTTTGCAGATGGTTATGCTCTTGGGTCGCCGGGGCGGCAGGGGGGAGAATTTCGGTAGAGGGGATGGGCTAAAAATGTAATTAATTACGTAATAAAATTACAAATGCAAAAACAAATCCCGACATTACTCCAAGCTTTGCAAAAACAGCTGTATGAAATGCCTTCGTTCAATCCAGCCTGCATGAGGGCTATGAAGTGACCGGGTAGTGAACTGGTGTTTAAAACTAAAATGTCAAATTGGGTCAAAATGACGAAGGCGAACAGGAGAGAGGGAAATGACGAGCAATAACGTAGGTTTGTATCAAGGCGTGTCCATGAAGGAGAGGGAGGTTGGGGCGCAGAAGATGGTCAATTAAACTGATTTTTGAAGAAAAACTAGCATTTTGTCGTTATTTGCGGTGGCGGTCTGTTGGCCGGGGTCAAGGGCGGTGCCGGACAGCAAAACCGGCATCTTGAACCGCACTATGGCACGGGCTCGTCTCAGTAATCTTCATCCGGGGCGGCGAGATCGATCACATCGAGGTGCACTGAACTGCCAAACCCGTGCTCTGCGGAATCGAGCTCGGAGGGCGTGGGGGAGATCAGGGGCTGAACGGGCTGGGAGTCAACAGCTTGGGTCATGGATGCTTGCCTCATTGATTGCAAGCCGGTCGGTGATTCCATCACCCTAGTGTCCACCTCCCTGTTTTTATGGCCGGCGGAAAAGTTGCGTATCCTAGCGGCACTTTATGAAAGCTTCAAGTGGTTCTGTATAAAATTCATGCCAATAAAAAGTGGCGACCCGATGAACGGGGGAGGCGAGAGGAAAAAGAGGCAAGCGTCGGGCGTGCAGGCAAAAAAATAGCCCAGTCGTTTGACTGGGCTATTTTCGGGGAATTTGGTCGGTGTGAGAGGATTCGAACCTCCGACCCTCTACACCCCATGCAGATGCGCTACCTGGCTGCGCTACACACCGACGGAGTCAGCTCGGCTGACGGGGAGGAAGTCTAATCGGATGAGTTGGCGGGCGCAACTCCTTTTTTATCAGGGAGATGCCGACTGCTTCTTTATTGTTCAGCCAAGATGCAACTTGGGCCCTGGCCGGAGTTTTGGCATAATCGCCGCCCCCTTAGGCGGGCACAGAGTGGCGAACACCCAACTCGGGGCGTTCCGATGTCGCCGGGGCCTTTGGCCTCTCTTTCATTGACAGCATCTTCTGCCGTGGGCTATCGGCTACCGGCCAGCGCGAGGGGGAAGGGGCCCGGTGTGCCCAGGGCCGTGACGCAGCAATCCGGGAGTGCGCGGCCGATGCCGTGCAGGGGCCAGGCAAGCCGACATCATATCGACGAGAGGATCAGGGCGTGAAACCATCTGAAGTTGCAGCACAGATCAGCCAGCGCGAGCAGGACGAACGCTGGATGCGCCATGCCATGGCCCTGGCAGCCAGGGCAGAGGGGATAGGCGAGATCCCGGTAGGCGCCGTGCTGGTGCTGGGGGACAAGATAGTGGCAGAGGGGTGGAATCGCTCCATCAGCGAGCACGACGCCTGCGCCCATGCCGAGGTGATGGCGCTTCGGGAAGCGGGCAAGCAGCTTGAAAACTATCGCCTGCTCGACACCACCCTCTATGTGACGCTGGAGCCCTGTTGCATGTGTGCCGGCGCCCTCATCCACAGCCGGGTCAAGCGGGTGGTCTATGGTGCCCGGGATTTGAAGACGGGGGCGGCAGGGTCTGTGTTCGACATCCTGCTGGATCCCCGCCACAACCACCAGGTGGTACTGACGGGGGAGGTGCTCGCCGACGCCTGCTCGGCCCAGCTGTCGGATTTCTTCAAACGGCGCCGCGCCGAGAAGAAGGCGGCCAGACTCGCCGCGAAAGAGGCGCTTCCTCACGATGACACCGGGGCCTGATGGCCCCGTTTGCTTTTATTTCACTGCCAGACCGGCGGCCTGCTTCCCCCCGAATACCAACTACCACCCCTGCGATGAAGCCCGCGCTCTTTGCCGCTGTTGATGTAACAAAACTGTCATGCATCCGCCATATAATGCCGCCAAGCCTAGCTCACATTGAGGTCTTGCATGTCATCGGAATCGTTAAATCTGGTCATGGCGGGCAGTCGAAAACGCCGGATCAAGGATAAATTGGCCAAATATGGCGTCACCACAGGGGGAGCCCTGGTGCTGGTGGCGCTGTTGCTTATCTTCTTCTACCTGCTCTATGTGGTGAAGCCCATCTTCAATGGCGCCAGCATGGAGAGCACCGCGTCCTTCACCCTGCCCATCAAGGGCAAGACCGCCTGGCTCGGGGTCGAGGAGCAAAACGAGATAGGTTACCGCTTCAGCGACCTGGGGAAGGTCAAGTTCTTTGCCGTGCAACCGGATGGCAAGATCAAGACCGGACAGGTGATTGGCGAGGCACAGGTGAACGGCGAGATCACGGCGGTCGCGCCGCCTGCACCGGGCCAGAAACTCATCGCCTATGGGTTTGCCGACGGCAAGGCTCAGGTGGTGCAACCCTATTTCAAGATCTCCTATCCCAATGACGTGCGCGTCATTGAGCCCAGCCTGCAATATCCCTTCGGCGAGACCCCCGTGGTGATCGATCCCCAGGGCAAGGCGCTGACGCGCATGGTCTTCGAGGCGACCAAGGACAAGATGGCGACCGCGGCCGTGACCGAAGATGGTCGTGGTGTGCTGATGGTGATGAGCGGCGAGGAGAATTTCCTCTCCGGCGAAATCGAGTGGAGCAACCAGACCTACACCATTCCGTCCCTGCCACGCCATGTTGACCAGATGCTGCTGACCCCGAACCTGCGCCTGTTGTTCGTGCGCGAGGGCAACCGCCTGTCGGTCTATGACATCCACAACCTGAGCGACATCTCCCTGCGCAATGTCATGGAGATCAACGCCCCCAATGCCAGCGTGACCCAGGTGGCCCTGCTCTCCGGTGCGTCCTCCCTGCTGGTGGGCAACGACAACGGCGTCATCTCCCAGTGGTTCGAGGTGGCAAAGGGTGGCAAGCGCCAGTTCACCCAGATCCGTGACTTCAAGGGTGACGCGCCGGTCGCCCTGCTGACTCCCGAGCACTTTCGCAAGGGCTTCATCAGCGCAGGCAGCGACGGCACCATCAACTTCTTCCATGCCACCGGCGAAGCCAAGCTGCTTGGCGAGAAGATTGACGGGGGCAACCTGGCTGCCGTTGCCATCTCTCCTCGCCACAACCTGCTGTTGACCCAGCAGGGGGATGACTTCAAGGTCTTTGACGTCGAGAACGATCACCCTGAGGTAACCTGGTCTGCCCTCTGGCAACAGGTGTGGTATGAAGGCTATCCCGAGCCCCAGTACGTGTGGCAGTCCACCTCCGCCAGCAACGACTTCGAAGCCAAGCTGAGCCTGGTGCCCCTGGTGTTCGGTACCTTGAAAGCCTCCTTCTATGCCATGGTGTTCGCGGTGCCCCTGGGTGTCGCCGGTGCCATCTATACCGCCTACTTCATGTCGGCGGGGCTGCGCAAATACGTCAAGCCGACGGTGGAGATCATGGCGGCGCTGCCGACCGTCATCCTCGGCTTCCTGGCGGGTCTGTGGCTCGCGCCCATCATCGAAGGGGCCCTGCCCGGGGTGATCCTGCTGCTGATCCTGCTGCCCATGGGCATGCTGCTCACCGCCCTGGTGTGGAACTATCTGCCGGAGCGCGGCCGCACCTGGCTGCCGGAAGGCTGGCACGCCATCCTGCTCATCCCTGTGCTGCTGTTCATCGGATGGGGCGCCTTCGCCTTGAGTCCCATCATCGAGAACGCCTTCATGCACGGTGATTCGCGCATCTGGCTGACCCACGACATGGGCATCAAGTTTGACCAGCGCAACTCACTGGTGGTCGGTATCGCCATGGGCTTTGCGGTCATCCCCACCATCTTCTCCATCGCCGAAGACGCGGTCTTCTCGGTGCCCAAGCACCTGACCCAGGGCTCGCTTGCGCTGGGGGCGACCCCGTGGCAGACCCTGAGCCGGGTGGTGATCCTCACCGCGAGTCCGGGCATCTTCTCGGCGGTGATGATGGGCCTTGGCCGCGCCGTGGGCGAGACCATGATCGTGCTGATGGCCACCGGCAACACCCCCATCATGGACTTTTCCATGTTCCAGGGGCTACGGACCCTGGCGGCGAACATCGCGGTGGAGATGCCGGAATCGGAAGTGGGCAGCTCCCACTACCGGGTGCTCTTCCTCGCCGCCTTCGTGCTGTTTGTGTTCACCTTCTTGTTCAATACCCTGGCCGAATTCGTCCGCCAGCGGTTGCGTGAAAAGTACAGCTCTCTGTAAGGACTAAGGAATCGACAATGGGTAAGTGGTTTAAATCGGGGGCCCCCTGGATCTGGATGACGGGGGGCGCCGTCAGCCTGAGTCTGGTGGCCGTACTGGGTCTGTTGTTGCTGATTGGCTGGCGTGGTCTGGTCTATTTCTGGCCCCATCCCATCTATGAGTGGCAACTTGAAGATGCAAGCGGCAACAAGAGCGTCCTGATTGGCGAGATCAACGACCGGGAGCTGGTGCCGGTGGAGCGCCTGCGCGCCGCCGGCCAGGCGCTGGAAGGGGAGGATCGCGAAGAGATCACCCGTTATCTGGTCAAGACCGGCAACCGGGAGTTCGTGGACCTCGATTTTCGCTGGGTGCTGGAGACCGATATCAAATCGCGCGCCCAGCCGGCGGAGCTCGCCATGGTGGAACGCGCCACCAACGGCAACTTCTATGGTTACATCACCTCGGTGAAGGAAGATGGCCAGGAGCTGACCACGGATCTGCATCCCGCCTTGCAGCGGGTGCTGGCCCGTGCCAACGGCCTCTCAAGCCAAGCCAACGACCTGCAAAAAGGGGCCATCGGCAGCATCAACTATCAGCTGGAGCGCCTGCGCCTGAAAGAGCGCAAGGCCGAGCTGGATGACAAGCTGACCGATCAGCTTAAAGCCGAGCTGGCGAGCGAGCGTCAGGCCCTGAACGATCGTTACCAGGTGCTGGAAAAAGAGCTCTTCTCCCTGCGTACCCAGGCGGACAGAGACAGCATCACCGTCAAGGACATGCGCGGCGAGCTGGTGACCATGCCCATGTCCCGGGTGCTGGATGTAGTCTGGCCCAACGACATGAGCCTGATGGCCAAGGTGGGTCACTGGTTCCACCAGATTGGCAAGTTCGTCTCCGATGACCCCCGGGAGGCGAACACCGAGGGCGGCGTCTTCCCGGCCATCTTCGGCACCGTCTTCATGGTGATCCTGATGGCCATCATCGTGACCCCGCTCGGGGTGGTGGCGGCGGTCTACCTGCACGAGTACGCGGGCAAGAACAGCCTGACCAAGATCATCCGCATCGCGGTGATCAACCTGGCGGGGGTGCCCTCCATCGTCTACGGCGTGTTTGGTCTGGGCTTCTTCGTCTACACCCTGGGGGGCAGCATCGACCGCCTCTTCTACCCGGAAGCGCTGCCGAGCCCGACCTTCGGCTCCCCCGGTGTCATCTGGTCAGCCCTGACCCTGGCCATTCTGACCCTGCCGGTGGTGATCGTCTCCACCGAAGAGGGGCTGGCCCGGATCCCGAGCACCATTCGCCAGGGTTCGCTGGCGCTGGGTGCCACCCAGGCCGAGACCCTGTGGCGCATCGTGCTGCCCATGGCCAGCCCGGCCATCATGACCGGCCTTATCCTGGCCATCGCCCGTGCGGCGGGCGAGGTGGCGCCGCTGATGCTGGTGGGGGTGGTGAAGCTTGCTCCCACGTTGCCGATGGACGGCAACTTCCCGTACCTGCACGTGGAGCGCAAGTTCATGCACCTGGGCTTCCACATCTATGACGTGGGCTTCCAGAGCCCGAACGTCGAGGCGGCGCGTCCTCTGGTCTACGCCACCTCCTTCCTGCTGGTGACGGTGATCGTCGGCCTCAACCTGACGGCGATCGGTATTCGTAACCACCTGCGCGAGAAATTCCGGTCGCTGGAACATTAATCCAGCCATTACAGAGACGGGCAGGGGTCTTCCCTGCCAACCAGATATTCCGGCAGCGGGCAAGACGTTTGCCCGCTGCCACCAAGAGAATTTGAGGTAAACAGATGATCAACGTAACACCGAGTTCGGCCCCGCACACCGCCACCGACCTGCTCAACCTGACCCCGGAGCAGACTGCGCTGGAGGTGAAGGATCTCAACCTGTACTACGGCAACAAGCAGGCGCTGTTCAACGTCAACATGAAGATCCCCAAGGGTCAGGTCACCGCCTTCATCGGCCCGTCCGGTTGCGGCAAGTCCACTTTGCTGCGCTGCATCAACCGGATGAACGATCTGGTGGAGATCTGCCGCATAGAGGGGGAGATCCAGCTGCACGGCCACAACATCTACGACAAGAGCGTGGATGTCTCCGCCCTGCGCCGACAGGTGGGCATGGTGTTCCAGCGCCCCAACCCCTTCCCCAAGTCCATCTACGAGAACGTGGTCTACGGCCTGCGCCTGCAGGGCATCAATGACCGCCGTACCCTGGACGAGGCCGCCGAGCGTTCCCTGCGCGGTGCCGCCCTGTGGGAGGAGGTGAAGGATCGTCTGCATGACAACGCCTTTGGTCTCTCCGGCGGTCAGCAGCAGCGTCTGGTGATTGCCCGTGCCATCGCCATCGAGCCGGAAGTGCTGCTGCTCGATGAACCGACCTCGGCGCTGGACCCCATCTCCACCCTCACCATCGAGGAGCTCATCAACGAGCTCAAGAGCCAGTTCACTGTGGTGATCGTGACCCACAACATGCAGCAGGCGGCGCGGGTCTCGGATCAGACCGCGTTCATGTACATGGGGGAACTCATCGAGTACTCGAATACCAACACCATCTTCACCACCCCGGCCAAGAAAAAGACCGAAGATTACATCACTGGTCGCTACGGCTAAGGCAAGGTTGGTGCAATAAGGTGATTGATATGAACAGCAAGCAACAGATTACCGGCCAGTTCAACGGCTAAGGCATAATCGGAGCATCAAGGATTATTTGTATGGACAATATGAACCTCAATAAACACATCTCCGGTCAGTTCAATGCCGAGCTTGAGAATGTGCGCAATCAGGTGCTGGTGATGGGCGGTCTGGTGGAGCAACAGCTTACCGACGCCATCGCCGCCATCCACGATCAGGATCTGGACGCGGCGCGCAAGATAGTGGCCAATGACCACAAGGTCAACGCCATGGAAGTGGCCATCGACGAAGAGTGCACCCGCATCATCGCCAAACGCCAGCCCACAGCGTCCGACTTGCGTCTGGTGATGGCCATCATCAAGACCATCACGGATCTGGAACGCATCGGCGACGTGGCGGACAAGATAGCCCGCATGCTGACCGACAACGCCAACAAGCCACAGCCGCCGCTGGTGTCCCTCGAGAACATGGGGCGCCGCACCATCAAGATGCTGCACGACGTGCTCGATGCGTTTGCCCGCATGGATCTGGAGGCGGCCATCGCCGTTTACAAGGAAGATGACAAGGTCGATCGGGAGTACGAGTCCATCATCCGCGAGCTGATGACCTACATGATGGAAGATCCGCGCACCATTCCCCAGGTACTCAACGTACTGTGGGCGGCGCGAGCCATCGAGCGGGTCGGCGATCGCTGTCAGCACATCTGCGAGTACATCGTTTACTACGTCAAGGGCAAGGACGTTCGCCACACCAAGGCGGACGAGCTGAGCGATCTGCTTGGCAAGAGCTGATGAAATGAATAAAAAGGCGCGTTTCGCGCCTTATTTTAATAACTTAGATGATTGAAATAAAAGGATTTATTTCAATCAGTGTCCACGCTGTGACCACATTGAGGAAATCAAAGTAAAGGTCCCTGCTAAGGCAGGGGTCTTTGGATCTGCCAGCTAGCCAACCATATGCATCACAGTGATAACTGCTCTTGCTGTCCACTACTATCGTCAATACTCCAGCGGATAGTTGCTTTTTACTTAAACTTCGCTATCCAGTTCCACTGCTTGGATCTCAAAACGCCATTGCTCATCCAGGGGAAATCGGTTGATGAAGGAACGGGTATATCAGGGGAAGAAAATACAACCTCAAAAACCCGCCTGCGTCGCTGTTGGTCTTCTCGCAGTTAAGACAGCATAGCTCAACTTCGGCGGCCTGCTTCCCGGTATCTGCATAGCTGATGCCCGCCAGAAATTCCTCCCTTAGTGCCCAACCACGCCAACCCGCTGGTGATGGTATGTCATGGGTATCAGACACTGATTCGACATACGCATATGCCACCTCTATATCGTCATCCAGACCACAGCCAAGACTCCGCTTGTCGTGTTCCGGTATGGGGTATCTTTCGTCCTGTGAACTCATGGTCTTCTCTAGATCTGTACAATCTGTACAACGTGACAGCACTGGGGAGGGACGTCCATCACATCACTACACATTATATGTTCGACAGTATATGTCAGTGATTGTATATCTGTTCTCTAACCTCAATAAACCAAGAAGGAAAACCCACTAGCGCCCTTATATCTGAATCCCACCCACCCTTACCAAACAGCGGTATATCAATTTTATCCGCAGCGTTTAACATTAGCTCAAGTAATTCTTCCTCTTGAATCTCATTAGCTTCCATCAAATAACCAATCCACTTATTACCAATGTTGACATGGTAAGCCTCATCGTTATTAATATTGTAAAATGCATTTGCTTCAGGTAATCGGTTCAATATGGTAAGTTCCTTGATAAGAGATAGGTTTATCTCAACAGCATTTCCCTCTTGAAGTATTTGCTGGATAACTAGGGACTCCAATAGTGAATTAGACTGCATGTAACGCGCGATAACGTTGTTTGTATATGACTGACTTTTAAGGTCGCCACCTTTTTCTATAAATAGTTGATAAATATATTGAGCGTGTCGAGCCTCATCCCAGATTTGTTTTGCAAAATCTAGTGTAAACTCTCTTGGCATGTTCTTATTATTTAAAATTTGATGTGAGCAAATCTCCATTGCAGAAATTTCTACATCAACAAGAACATAGTACAGAAAAGCAATGTAGCTATCATTGTTTGAAACCAGTTCTTCGTTGCTATTGACACTAAAGGTTTTCTTCTCACTAAAGGTCATATCATCTGATCTCGCAGGAGGAAACTCAGCAGTTTTTTCATCTCCTACAAAGGTCATTGATTTTGACAGTTGGCTTTTTATCAATTGGACAGTCTCAAGCTCATGAGCAAGCAATACATCTTCCTTGTAGCTCAATATTTTGTTGCAACACTGCAAGACAGACTCTAAGTCATGTACCTTATATGAGTTGTCTGAAATAAGATTGTCAATAATAGGTGGTGATGCCATTGCTTTCAAGCGCCTCTCAAGGTGATGCGAAGTTACCCATAAAGCCGAAAGGTTAAGGCCAAATTGAATCTTTTCATCAATGCTCCCGGAGAGAATGATCTGACTAGAGTTTGTGTATATTCGATTAAGAATCACATCAATAGTTAATGAGTAAAATTCCCTTAAATCATAGATATTAATCATAATCTAGCTCCAAATCCTCACCACCGAAGACATACTCTGTACTTCCGCTTATCACCAGCTCGGCAATCTTCCCGTAAACCACATTGTTAAAAAGGTAACTAACAGACCTGTAGTTTCCTCCGAGCTTGTAAGCGAGTTTTGCTAACTTGGTTTTAAAATCTTCCTTAAATGAGATCTCTAATTTATTGCTACTTGCATACTCAATAGCAGCACGATAATATTCATCGTTGGCGGCCAACCGACGGAGGGTTTCCTCTGATGGACGGTCAAGATGAAGGAAAAAATCTACTCTGTTCGCAAGTTCAGGTATAAAACCGCATTTAATTAAATCATTTGGGTTTCTAATGGGTTTTCCGTTAAAACTTCCAGTTAATACAAAAATCATGTGTTTAGTATTCAAATTTACGGTTGGTTGTGGATTTACTCTCGATACGCTAGGGTTGTTTATGCCAACCTCGATCCCATCTAGTGGCTTCAGTAGTGACTGTTGAATCCCAACCCCATTGACATCCTTGCCAACAGATGGGGACGCACATAGCTTATCGAACTCATCAATATGAACGATGCCTAGTTCCGCCTTATCTTTGTCGTTTTCTGTTGATAAATACAACTTCTCAAATATCGTTGTTGGATCTTTACCTGTGTACCCAACTTCGGACAAATCTTTGGCATCAATTGTAACCATTGTCCTATAGCTAACATTTGACATAATGTTAGCCAATCTGGTCTTTCCTGAGCCGGACTCACCTGATATCACGACACATTTTGCTTTTGTCTCGAATGCGCGAATCCCGTCACTCAGCAATATCGACAAAATTCGGTTTACCTTACTAATCTCGCTCCCGTTATCAATAAGGCTTTGGTTTAATTTAGTTAAAGTTTTCATTCACACCTCACTCGAAAGTCCATCTCTGTAAATTTTTGAGCAGCGGTTCAAGAAAGCAGGCGCAGCAGATCCAATGATACAAAAAATGAAAAGAGGCATAAAAGAGTCATACGCATTCACCAAAAAGAGCAAACAAACTGAATACCCAGCAGTAATACCCCTAACTAAAGTATCGCTAGCTAGGATTACTTCCCCAAGATGCTCTTGAGGTGTTACTGCTTGACCAAGAGTCATTCCAGATATCCGGAAATAGAACTGCCCCCACCCAATCATCAAAGCCATCACATACAGGGAATATTCAGCAAAACCAAAACTTGCTGATACTGCAATAGCGAGCGCTGCAAACAGCGTAGACATTTTGGCGAATGTCGCAGCTAAAGTTGGATGAATTTTTAGTATATTGTTTGACACCAAGCCATTAATAACAAAACCTGCACTAATAAGTGACAAAACTACATTTTGAATAAATGTGAACTGCTCATTTGTTGACGATGCTTTTGCCACCATCATTGGTATCAGCACTATTAGACCAGTAAATAGTAGGTTGTTTAGAATCCTTGATATGGTAAGTCCTCGCAGAGCTGGACTGTCCATAATGATTTTATAACCACACCATAAATTTTTACTTTGCAGCTCCTTGTTCGATGCTAGTTGTCTCAACTCCTTACTCAGAACCCAAGGCAGGCAAGTTAAAAGATAAAATAACATGAAGAACATAAATGAAATTTCATGCCCGAAATACACCACAATACCCGCAGACAACAACGGAGAGACAATTACAGCCGATTGCATGGCTGTGGTATATTTTGTGAATGAGTGGGCTTTGTCTTTCTTGTCTTTTATCATCTTATTTAGTGATGAATTATTGTTCGGGTTGTCTAAACCAATGATGATAGAGAGACAAAACACTATAGCCAAAATCACATAGATGTTATTTGTAAAGATAAGTGGTGGTATCATTAACGATGAAAATAGTGGTGCAAAAAAGCCAATCCGAAACCCTTGATATCGAGCCAACAAACCACCGAGTAGAACCCCTGTAAAGCTAATACCCAAGGTGTTGGCTATTGATACTGAAGATGAAAATGCACCAGAACTATCAACCAACTCAAGCTTAGAGATAGCTGTAGCAATAACGCCGATGCCAGAAAATTGAGTTAAACAGCCAACGAGAATGATTGCAAAGATATTCAATTTAAACCCCCTTGTTGCCCAACTTCTTTATTAATGTACTGCCTCCATTTCTCCAGTGATTCTGACGGAATGTTCGGCAAAGCGCTAAAACCTAGTTCTTTGTAATATCTCAGCTCAAGTGGATTTTGTTGGCTTTGTTTCTGAAGGCCATCTACAAGTAGAAACTCAATGCCTGCGGATACTGTCGACATAGATTGAGCAAGGTAATATCCGCAAGCACGCCAGTACTGGTTACTTGGGTATCTATCCATGTAATTTTCTAATGATAGCTTTGGGTGGCATCCATCAAGGATTCGTTTAGGGCATCGGTATAGTGGATACCAGATGTCAATTTTGTCAATAGTTCTTACGGGGAATGGGGATAGGTTTTCACCACGAATAATTGAGTACATCGATTCAGCAAGAATATCCTCGAGGTTCAGGCCGGTTACAATTATATTTGTGTCGTTTTCTCTTGCAACATGACTCAAAACAAGACGGATCCCCAAAGTTCCAATAACTTCTAGGTCTGACTCTGGGTAGCATCTCTCGAAGTCTTCAGCCCAGCTTCCGCCATTCGTCTCACCACGAATAATGACATCAACCTCATTCGACTCAACCACCTTAAGTTTTAGACCAACATCTTCACAAATTTTATGCGCACGATGTAAACCCTTATCCCAATCAGCAATGCCCATCATCATTACTGGAATGATATTCTCTTTGGGGATGCCAGAATAAATAAGGCTAGTTAGAAGTGTATTTGAATCGCCACCACCACTAATGCCGACAACAATATTTTTATTGGTATAGTCTTCAACAAAATTTCCAGTGAACTTAAGCACCTCTCTATTCACAAACTCATGGCACTCTTCCTGACTCATAAGAATATGCTTTCTGCTTGAGCCATCATGGTTATCAAAGGTGTATTCAGCCGTTGGCACTGAATCCGCATCACGGTATACATCCAAATCTTTACCAATAATTGCTTGATAGTCGATGTTACGATCAGCTCGAAAAACGATATCAAAGCCTTTATGCTGTTCTTCTAGCTCCTTTACAGTAGACGTTTGGAACGGGATACACTCTGGCTTACCAGTATCATCTAGCTTGTATGCCGAAACGGAGTTGTATGGAATGCGATTAGTTAAGAGAACATCCTTAACCAACATTGAGTCAGTATTACACTCAAGTAAATAATCGCCATGCGGTGTTATTAGTTTGAATCCATTCATTGTGTTTTACCTATCATCTGAGTAATAAAAAGAGGGGACTCAACTCCCCCCTCTTGATTTTTAGAAATCACAATATAGAAACGTCTATATCGTTAATTATTAACCACTAACCACGCGAGTTGAGCTTCCACAGATATCACCTTCATTATTTTTACCAAGGTGTGCTTTTGCTATAGCGGTAAGTGACGACAGGTTCGCTTTACCTTTAGTGTTTACTCATGTACAGAACCTTAAGCGGCAAGCGAATTAATAATACCGTCTAACGTGTTGTTTTGCTTGGATTTTCTCTGCCTACTCTTTTTGCCGTTTTTGGATAAATACACCATTGCCCACTC
>NZ_JBLUXC010000030.1:0-48349 GCF_048276795.1 Aeromonas sp. PS2Canimalfood6 | reverse complement strand
GGAAGGGGTGAACAACAAGATCAAAGTGATAAAGCGTATGGCATATGGATTTAGGGACTCAGAATACTTTTTTCTGAAAATCAAGGCGGCCTTCCCCGGAAAGCCGCGATGAACCTTTTTTTTTGGCCGTTCCCCTCTGGTGCGTTGCTGCATTTTCAATCATTTTTAGTGGTCGTCGTCTGCGTCTTTGGTCGCAGAGACGGGGCGGGAGTGTGGTGATAATCTGGCCACTCACACGGGGCGAGCTTGTTAATACGGGCGAAAACGTGTAGTTTTTTGCCTTCTCAAGAATTGAATAACCAATCAACTAGGAGCGTGTATGCGCATTGTTCTGTTGGGAGCTCCGGGCGCCGGCAAGGGTACCCAGGCTCAGTTCATCATGGAAAAACACGGTATTCCGCAGATCTCCACCGGCGACATGCTGCGTGCGGCGATCAAGGCGGGTACCGAGCTGGGCCTCAAGGCCAAAGCCGTGATGGACGCAGGTCAGCTCGTCTCCGACGACATCATCATCGGCCTGGTCAAAGAACGCATCGCGCAACCGGATTGCGCCAACGGCTTCCTGCTGGACGGCTTCCCCCGCACCATTCCCCAGGCGCAAGCCATGAAGGATGCCGGTGTGACCGTGGACTTCGTGCTGGAATTCGACGTGCCGGACGAAGAGATCGTCAAGCGCATGAGCGGCCGCCGCGTGCACTCCGGCTCCGGCCGTACCTACCACGTGGTGTTCAACCCGCCGAAAGTGGAAGGCAAGGATGACGTGACCGGCGAGGATCTGGTGATCCGTGCCGACGACGAAGAGACCACAGTGCGCAAGCGTCTGGATGTCTACCATCAGCAGACCGCGCCGCTCATCGGTTTCTACGGCAAGGAAGCGGAAGCGGGCAACACCCGTTACGTCAAGATCGACGGCACCCAGCCGGTGGATCTGGTCAGCCAGCAACTGGCCGCCATTCTCGGTTAAGCCATTCAGGGCCGGCAGGACGCAGCCGTTCGCCGGCTGGCTACGAGAGTGAGAAAAGGGTCCATACCGGGCCCTTTCTTGCATTCCATTCCCACGACACAGAACGACAGGATGCTAACGTGACCACGAAAACCGGGATCTTGCTGGTCAATCTGGGTACCCCGGCCGCGCCGACCACGGCGGCGGTCAAGGCGTTTCTCAGCCAGTTTCTGCACGATCAGCGGGTCGTCGACCTGCCGCGCTACCTCTGGTGCCCCCTGCTTCACTTCATCATCCTGCCGACCCGCTCCCCCAAGGTGGCCAAGCTCTATCAGCAGGTATGGACCGAGCAGGGCTCCCCCCTGATGGTCATCAGCCAGCAGCAGCGCGCGGCCCTGGAGCACGAGCTCAAGCGGGAAGGGGTCGAGGTGCCGGTGGCGCTCGCCATGACCTATGGCGCCCCGTCGCTGGCCGATGGCTGGCAGGCCCTCAAGGCCCAGGGGGTCAACCGGGTGATCCTGCTGCCGCTCTATCCCCAGTATTCGGTCAGTACCACCGCCTCGGTGTTCGACGCCTGGGCCAGGGCGATGAAAACCGAGCGCAATCTGCCGGTGGTGCGGCTCATCCGCGATTACCATGCCCACCCGGAGTACATCCAGGCGCTGGCCATGAGCGTGCGTCGCCACTGGGAGCAGCACGGCCAGGGGGAGCATCTGCTGATGTCCTTCCACGGCATTCCCGAGCGCTACGAGCGGGAAGGGGATCCTTATGGTCATCAGTGCAGGCGCACCGCCGCCCTGCTGGCGGAGGCGCTGGGGCTGGCCCCGGAGCAGTGGACCGCGAGCTTCCAGTCCCGCTTTGGCAAGGAGGAGTGGCTCAAGCCCTACACGGACCTGACCGTGGGCGAATTGCCCTCTCGCGGCGTCAAGCGGCTCGATGTCATCTGCCCGGCCTTCTCGGCGGATTGCCTCGAGACCCTGGAGGAGATCCAGGTGCAGAACCGGGAGATCTTCATGGCCGCCGGTGGCGAGCAGTTTGAATACATCCCAGCCCTCAACAGCGATCAGGCCCATATCCGAATGATGGTTTCCCTCATCTGTCGCGAGCTGGCATGATGACCGTTCTCATCCGGTGCCCGACGTGGCGGACGTTCGGATTCAACGATAAAGGAGTGTCCTGATGATGCATATCACGCTGATTTACGCCGGCCTGCTCGGGCTCTTGTTTCTGCTGCTCTCCTTCTGGGTGGTCAAGCGCCGCGCCCAGTTCAGGGTGATGATAGGGGAGGGGGAAGCCCCCGAGATGCTGGCCGCGATCCGCGCCCACGGCAACTTTGCCGAGTACGTGCCCCTCACCCTGCTGCTGATGGCCCTGTGCGAACTGGCGGGGGTCGGGGCGCTCTGGCTGCACCTGGGCGGTGTGCTGCTGGTGGTGGGGCGCATCCTGCATGCCATCGGCATCCAGATCCCCAGGGCTCCCAACATGCCGCGCCTCTTCGGCACCCTCTTCTTCTGGCTGTCGCTGGGGATGTTCTCGGTGCTGGCCCTGGTGCAGGGGCTCTCGGCAAGCTGAATGTCATCCCGCAACACCACCCCGCCACGGGGTGGTTTTTTGTGGCAGCCAAGTCAAACGTTTTCCTCGCAAACCCTTGTCTATACTGACCTCAAAATTCAATCGTGCGACTTTTCGGCGTGGTGGATTGTGTTAAAATCCCGCCCCTCTTTTCCCCAGAGCACAGAAGATTGCCATGAAATTTCCCGGTCAGCGCAAGTCCAAACACTACTTCCCGGTCGACAGACGTGATCCCCTGATCCCGCAGAACTCCCAGCTCACCGAACTGGGCAAGGCCTATGTAGTGGGCATCGATCAGACTCTGGTGGATATCGAAGCCCATGTGGATGAAGACTTCCTGAACCGGTACGGCCTGAGCAAGGGCCACTCCATGCTCATCTCCGACGAGGTGGCGGAGCTGGTCTACGACGAGCTCAAGGCCAACAACATGGTGGTGAGCGAATTTGCCGGCGGCACCATCGGCAACACCATGCACAACTACTCCGTGCTGGCGGACTCCCACTCCATCCTGCTTGGCGTCATGAGCCAGGACATCCGCATCGGCAGCTATGCCTACCGCTATCTGTGCAACACCTCCTCCCGGGTCAACCTCGACTACCTGCAGCCGGTGGACGGCCCGGTCGGGCGCTGCTTCACCTTCATCACCGAAGGGGGAGAGCGCAGCTTTGGCATCAACGCCGGCAAGATGGATCACCTGGATGTGGACCACATCCCCGAGACCATCATCAAGGAGGCCTCGGCCCTGGTGATCACCGCCTACCTGGTGCGCGGCGCCGACGGCACCCCCATGAAGGAGGCCGCCATGGCCGCGGTGCGCTATGCCCGCGAGGCCGGGGTGCCTGTGGTGCTGACCCTGGGCACCCGCTTCGTCATCGACGAGAATCCCCAGTGGTGGCGCGATTTCATCAGCGAGAACGTGACCGTGCTCGCCATGAACGAGGACGAGGCGGAGGCCCTGACCGGGATAAAGGATCCCCTCGGCGCGGCCGACAAGGCGCTGGACTGGGCGGACATGGTGCTCTGCACCGCCGGCCCCATCGGCCTCTACATGGCGAGCTACACCGACGAGGACTACAAGCGCGAGACCACCCACACCCTGCTGCCCGGCGTCATCCCCGAGTTCAACATGTACGAGTTCAGCCGCCCCATGGCCCGGGACAAGTGCCGCAAGCCTGCGCGTATCTACTCCCACATCTCCCCCTACATGGGCGGGCCGGAGAAGATCAAGAACACCAATGGGGCAGGGGACGGGGCGCTGTCCGCCGTGCTGCACGACATGGTGGCGAACGCCTACCACCGCATGAACGTGCCGAACTCCGCCAAGCATCTCTCGGAATTCCTGACCTACTCCTCTCTGGCCCAGGTGTGCAAGTACGCCAACCGGGTGAGCTACGAGGTGCTGGCCCAGAGCAGCCCGCGCCTTTCCCGCGGGTTGCCGGAGAAGGAAGACAGCCTGGAAGAGGTGTACTGGGAGCGGTGATACCTCTTCCTGTCGACCACGAGAAAGGGTGCCACTGGGCACCCTTTCTTGTTTTTGGGGCTGGATCATGTTTTTGGCATCGCTTTTGCTGACATCGTGGACAGCCCGCGTCGCGGCGGCATACCTTGTGTTAAGGATATGTAGCTGCTGCGGGGCGAGGGTATGTTGAGACAATGGAGTATCGGTCGGCGTCTGTCGCTGGTGACCCTGATGGTGCTGGCGCTGCTGGGACTGCTGCTGTTCTTCTGCCTGCAGATCTATCAGCAGGGGCTGATGGGGGAGAAGAGCCGCCAGACTCAGGCTCAGGTGGATACCGCCTACAGCCTGGTGGCGGGGCTGGAAGCCAGGGTGCGCAAGGGGGAGATGGACGAGGCGAGCGCCAAGGCCGAGGCGCTGGCGCTGATCAAGGGGTTGCGTTATGGCAACGATGACTACTTCTGGATCAACGACAGCCACCCCACCATGGTGATGCACCCCATGAAACCCGAGCTGGACGGCAAGGATCTCTCCGGGGTGGAGGACAAGCAGGGGCTCAGGCTGTTCGTCGCCTTCGCCGATCTGGCGCGGGCCCAGGGCGCGGGGGAGGTGGCCTACTACTGGCCCAAACCGGGGGTGGACGAACCGGTACGCAAGATCTCCTACATCAAGCGCTTCGCCCCCTGGGACTGGATCATCGGCACCGGCGTCTATGTGGACGACGTCGAGGCCCAGTACCGGGAGGTGCTGCACACCCTGCTGGGGATCGGGCTGGTGCTGGCCCTCCTGCTGTTTGCCGTGGTTGGCCTCATTGTGCGCAGCATCGTCGTACCCCTCTCCCGCTCGGTCTCGGCCCTTGGCAACATCGCCAGGGGGGAGGGGGATCTGCGGGTACGTCTGCCGGAGTCGGGGCGTGACGAGCTGAGCCAGCTCAGCATCAACTTCAACCTCTTCGCCAGCCAGATGGCGCAGCTGGTGGCCCGCAGCCAGCAGATAGCGGATCAGAACCGGGTGCATGCCCACCAGCTGGCCGAGGTGGTGGAGCGTACCGGCGCCATCGTCACCGGCCAGGAGCAGGATACCCTGCGGGTGGCCAGCGCCATGGAGCAGATGACGGTGAGCAGCCGCGAAGTGGGCCAGCACGCGGCCCAGGCCGCCGACGCGGCGGACTCGGCCCTCAATCTGGCCCAGCATGGCCGCGAGGTGGTGGTCCAGACCCGGGAGTCCATCAGCCAGCTGGCGGACGAGATGGTGGAGACGGTACAGGCGGTGAGCCGCCTCGAGCAGGAGACTCAGCAGATTGGCTCCGTGCTCGACGTCATTCGCGGGGTGGCGGAGCAGACCAACCTGCTGGCCCTCAACGCCGCCATTGAAGCGGCACGGGCCGGGGAGCAGGGGCGCGGCTTTGCGGTGGTCGCCGATGAGGTGCGTACCCTGGCGACCCGCACCCACAGCTCCACCGACGAGATCCGGCAGATGATCCAGCGGTTGCAGGAGGGGGCCGGCAAGGTGGTCAGCGGCATCAGCCAATTACAGCAGCTCTCCCGCGCGACGGCGGACAGGGCCGGCGATGCGGATGTCGCCATCAATGCCATCGATGGATCCGTCCACACCATTACTGCCATGAATGGGCAGATTGCCACGGCGGCGGCGGAGCAGAGTCGGGCGGCGGAGGAGATCAACCAGCGGTTGGTGGCCATCACCCAGCTGGCGGCGGATGCCCTGGCCCAGAACCGGCTGACCGAGCAGGCATCCGGGCAACTGGCGCTGGCCTGCGACGAGCTGGGGGCCCTGGTGGCGAAATATCGCATCTGACGGCCTTTATCCCCGCTTTTTCGGGATAAGGCTTGAGTCTGGGGGGCTTTTGGGACACCATCTGCCCCATTCTCGGCCAGCCCTGGCCGACAGCCTGCCATTGCTTTGCAAGAGAGAGACCCCATGAGCAAACTAACTGACAATCTTGACGCCAATTTCCAGCTGTTCATCGAAGAAGTCCGCGAGTCGGGTCAGGTGTGGGGTCTGCGCTACGGTGAAGACTGGGTGGTGTGCCGCTCCGCCGAGTTCGAAGATGCGGACGTGATGCCGCTCTGGTCCGCCGAAGGGGATGCCCGCCTGCACTGCGTGGACGAGTGGGCGGATTACGAGCCGGAAGTGATCGAGCTCGAAGAGTTCCTGGACATCTGGATCAACGATCTGGACGAGGATGACGTGCTGGTCGGCCCGAACTGGAACGCCGATCTGGAAGGTCAGGAGCTCGAGCCCATCGAGCTGGCCAAGGCGCTGGTGGAACTGGACGCCTGAGTCTGCCGTCCCGCCGGATTGTGATGAACCGGCCCCCTTCGGGGGGCCGGTTTTTTTATGGCCGCCATGGGCCATGAAAAGGCGATTTGCCTTTGCACCCGTCCCGGGGATGGGTCATCATCAACCCTTTGCCGATCGGGAGGTGCCATGTTTGTCTTTGACGTGACCACGAAGGCGGGGGCGCAGGGGAGGATCCAGGTGCAGGCGCTGGACTGGAGCCAGAGCGGCCCGGTGAGCTTTCAGTGTGACAGCGACGAGCTGGCCCTGGTGCTGCTGAGCGGGTGCCGCTGTGATGCCGTGGGGTACTTCAATCTGCTGGGGGGCTGCAAGCCGCTCTACGTGGAGCAGTGGCTCACCTATTTGCAGGAGCGTGGCCAGCTGGAGAAGGTCACGGCCCGCCAGGAGAGCCCGTCCCAACCCGATTACCTGACCCGGGCCGGGCTGGCGGACGACGAGCTCAATGCCCTGCTCGGCCAGATCTACAAGGTGGCCGGGTTCAACCGCCTGCAGATCAACCGCTACCTCAAGCATCGCCACAACCCGACCATGCTGGCGACCCGTTACGATCAGAAGGAGCTGGAGCGTTATCGCCAGCTCAACGACATCATTCTGACCCTGTTGAAGCTGAAACCGTCTCCGTGAAGATCCCCATCTGACCGATCTCCGGTCCCAGCTCCTGGGGCCGGGCGATGAGGTAGCCCTGCAAGCCGTCCACATACATGCTCTGCAGCATCTGCTTCTGGCCTATCTGTTCCACCCCTTCCGCGATCACCAGGCAGCCCATGCGATGGGAGACGTCGACGATCATCCGCACGAACTGCTGATTGGTGAGATCCTGCTCCAGCTCGGTGATGAGACCGGGGTCCAGCTTGATGTAGTCGGGTTTGAGCTCGCGAAACAGGCTGAAGGAGCCGATCCCCTTGCCGAAGTTGCAGATGGCCGAGCGGCTGCCGTGGCGCCTGAGCAGCTCGAACAGCCGCCTGGACCCGGTCAGGTTGCGCTCCAGATGCTCCTCGTCGAGCTCGAACACCAGGTTGGCCCCGATGTCGGGGTCTTTTTGCAACTGGTGATCCAGCCAGATGAGAAAGGCGCTGTTTTGCAGCAGGGAGCCCGGCAGATTGAGACCCCATCGGCTGTTGTGGCCTCCGAAGGCGCGGTATTGGCGGATGACGTGGCGGATCACCATCTGGGTCAGGCGCAGTACCATGTCCAGCCGCTGCGCCATGGCGAGCAGGGTATCGCTTGGCAGCACGGTGCCGTCGCTGCTGCAAAAGCGGGGATAGATCTCGTGATAGGCGAGCATGCCGCGATGCAGGGGCTGGATGGGCTGGCAGGTGAAGTTGACGCTCTCCTGCTCCAGCAGATCGGTCAGCACCTGGGTCCAGTGACGCTGACCCTGCACTTCGACCACCTCGTCGTTCTGCTGGATGGCCCAGCCATTGACTACCTCTGTCTGGGCGCGGGCCAGCGCGAGATCCGCCCGGGCCAGAATGGCCTCTATCTTCTGCTCGCTGCTCAGGCGGGTCATGCCCGAGTAGGCGGCGCTCTCGAGCTCGTGATCGTGCTGATAGCGATCGAAGGCGAGCTTTAGGTCCCGTCCCAGCAGATGGGGCGGGATCTGGGCCAGGGGGGGCAGCAGGACGGCAAAATCGGCCCCCGAGATGCGATAGACCCGGTGGCCCGGGAAGCGGCTGACGGTGTGGCTGATGAGGGCGGCGATGTCCCGGATGTAGGCATCTCCGGACTGGAAGCCGCGCTGGGCGTTGAGGGTCCCAAGCTCAGTGGCGCGGATGAGCACCAGGATGGCGGTCTGGGTGTTTTCCTGTTGCAGCAGCTCGGTCAGATCGCGCCGGAAGGCGTGGCGGTTGCCAAGGCCCGTCATCTCGTCCCGGGTCGCCTGATTGTGCAATTCGGTGATCTGGCGGTGGGCATCGATCTCGGCCTCATTGAAGGATGCAAGGAGCTGGCGCAGAGCCGTTTGTGCCTGTACGCTGTCGAGCATGGCGGGATCCCGCTGCTGCAGCGCCAGCAGCCAGCGTTGCTCCTGCCTCGCCTTTTCCCCACGGCGCACGCTGTGGGTGAGAAAGAGCAGCAGGGCGAATCCCGTCAGGGTGGTCATCAGGACCAGCAGCAGGGTGAGCGGTGAGGCGGGGGGGGCGAGCAGCACTCCCTGCAACAGCAGCATGGGAATGCAGACCAGTGCGCTGACCAGCAGCAGGTTTCCCTCATGTTTATTCAACATCGTTTCATCCTTGATGATGTTCATGATGTAGAAATTCTAACCAAGTCGCTGGCGCAAAACATGAGTACTCACGCAACTCCACGATAAAGCGCCGGCGGAATGCAACTAAATGTGAGTGAAAACACTTTCATGGTCTGTAAAAAAAGCGAAGATGGGTTGAAAACAGCCCCAACAGAGCAGAGGTAGATATGTTGCTAGAACCCGTAGACACCGCCAAAGCACGGCAACTATTGAATCAGAGTATGGCCTTGGTGCTCGCAGGGGGACGGGGCAGCCGCCTGAAGCAGTTGACCGATAACCGCGCCAAGCCCGCCGTCCACTTTGGCGGCAAATTCCGTATCATCGACTTCGTGCTCTCCAACTGCATCAACTCCGGCATCCGCCGGGTAGGTGTGGTGACCCAGTACAAGTCCCACAGTCTGTTGCGCCACCTGCAATCGGGCTGGTCTTTCCTGCGCTACCAGATGAACGAGTTCATCGACTTGCTGCCCGCCCAGCAGCGGGTGGACGAGGTGCACTGGTATCGCGGCACCGCAGACGCCATCTACCAGAACGTCGACATCATCCGT
Organism: Aeromonas sp. PS2Canimalfood6; assembly: GCF_048276795.1. Taxonomy (NCBI): domain Bacteria; kingdom Pseudomonadati; phylum Pseudomonadota; class Gammaproteobacteria; order Aeromonadales; family Aeromonadaceae; genus Aeromonas; species Aeromonas sp. PS2Canimalfood6. The sequence continues at coordinate 39,266 of NZ_JBLUXC010000030.1, read as the reverse complement.
GACTACGGTCCCAAATACATAGTGGTGCTGGCAGGGGATCACATCTACAAGATGGACTACGCCGCCATGCTGCTCGATCACGTGCGCCTCGGCGCCAAGGTGACGGTGGCCTGTATCGAGGTACCGCGCTGCGAGGCATCGGCCTTCGGCGTGATGGACATCGACGAGCAACGCAAGATCCGCGCCTTCGTGGAGAAACCGGCCAATCCGCCCGCCATGCCGGGCTGCGAGGATCGCTCGCTGGCCTCCATGGGCATCTACATCTTCGAGGCGGAGTACCTCTACCAGTTGCTGGAAGAGGACATCCACAATCTGGAGTCCAAGCACGACTTCGGCATGGACGTGATCCCGCGCATCGTGGGGGAGGGCAAGGCCTTTGCCCACCCGTTCAACATGTCCTGTGTCGGGGCCAAGGAGGGGCAAAAACCCTACTGGCGCGACGTGGGGACCCTGGATTCGTTCTGGGAGGCGAACATGGACCTTGCCTCCGTGGTGCCCGAGCTCGACATCTATGACGAGAACTGGCCCATCTGGACCAGCCAGAACATGTCGCCCCCGGCCAAGTTCGTGCAGGACAGAAACGGCCAGCACGGCATGACCATCAACTCCATGTTCGCGGGGGGCTCCATCGTGAGCGGCTCCTTCGTGCTCAACTCGGTGCTGTTCACCAACGTGCGGGTGCACTCCTTCTGTACCCTGGATCAGGCGGTGATCTTCCCCGGGGTCGAGATCGGGGCTGGTTGCCGCTTGCGCCGGGTGGTGGTGGACAAGGGATGCAAGCTGCCAGACGGCCTGGTGGTGGGGGAGAACGCGGACGAGGATGCACGCCGCTTCTACCGCTCCGAGCAGGGCATCGTGCTGGTGACCAAGCCGATGCTGGCCAAGCTCGGCTAACTTCGTCGATACAGACAAAAAAAGGGAGCCCTGGGCTCCCTTTCTATTGGTGGTCGATTTATTTCTCGCTGACCAGGGCCTTGCCGGCCATCACCATGGCGGTGCCATGCTTGCCACCGGCGGCGGTCACTTGCGGGACACCATCTTCGTCGGTGTCGCTGCCGGCACCCTCGATGACGTTCTCGCCGGAGTCGCCGATCCACTCGGCCATCTGCATGCCGCCGTTGACGGTGCCGCGGAACCAGCTCACGTAGCGCTGGGTCAGCTGGGCCAGCTCCAGCTCGGGTGCCTTCTCGGCCCCTTCGTTGCGCAGGTTCAGCATGGCAGAGCGCAGGGCGCCGGAGATGGCGGCCTGGGTCCAGGGGGTGTATTCACCCTGCTTGCCGGCGAGCCAGGTTCCGGCCTTGGCATTGAAGTAGGCCTTGTCGGCGGCGATGAAGAGCTCGCGCGCCGCGGTGCGGTACTTGGCATCCGAGGTGGCCAGGAAGGCGGCGGTCAAGCCGCGGATGGCGGCGAACTGCGCGTCGATGGACTGACCGGCGTCAAGCTTGCCGCCCAGGGTCAGACCGTCATGGACCAGGCCGTTCTTGCCCTTGAGGTTGGCGAGGATGAAATCGGCCTGCTTGCGGACCAGTGCGATCGCCTGCTCACCCTGTGGGGTCTTGAGGTTCAGCTCGCCATTGTCACCGGCGGCGTAACCCACCGGCAGCGCATCCTGGGCGCGCTGGAAGATCTGCAGGGCGACCAGGCTGTAGGCAGCGTCAAAGGTGGTGACGTGCTTGTCCTGTTTGCCAGCCTGCCAGCTGTCGACCAGGGTGCCAGCCTTGGGCTCGAAGTGCAGGGCCAGCAGGTTCTTGAAGGTGAGGTTGGAGAGGTTCAGGGCCAGGGAGAAGGCATCGCTGCCCGCCACCGCCTTGCCCAGATCGTTGGTCTGGTTGGCAGCCGGAGCGGCGGCGAACGGGGCACCGTCAAACACGGCGTGGAAGGCCGGGTTCTGGTTGGTGTTGGCCGTGCGCTGATCGCTGAAGGCGTAGAACTCGGAGAGGGGCCACAGCAGCATCCAGGCGTCGCGCAACTGGGCGGTGCCGTCCACGACCTCCAGCTTGCCGATGGCACCGGCGTCGTTCTTGCTGGTCTCGGTCACTTTCACCTGATGAGGGAAGTAGACAACCCCCTTGGCCGGATCGTACTGCGGGGTGATCTTGGCACCCAGGGTCTTGCCGTCAAAGCCGAGCTGACCCTGCAGGATGGCGAGCTTGTCGATGGACTGCTCGGTCAGCATCATGCCGTTGAAGCCGTCGGCGGCAGAAACCCCCAGCTTGTGCTTGCCGTCCTGATCCATGGTGGCGGACGCGGCTTCCACCTCTTCATCGGTCTCGGCTACGTGCATGCCGCCCAGGAAGTCCTGGGACCACATCACTTCCTTGAGCAGGATGCCGCCCACGGCTGCCGGGACCAGCAGGTTGTCACTGCCGCTCCAGCGCAGGGTGGCGTAGTCGCGGAAGTAGGCGGGGACCTGGGTCTTGACGCTCTTCTCGTTGCCCTTGGCGGTCTTGATGGTGATCTGGTCACCGTTGACCGGGGTGGCGTTTACGGCCTGGGCGAACTCCGGGTTGGCGGAGGCGTAGGGCAGGGAGAGGGGATACATGCCCTGGGGAATTTCATCGGCGGGGAAGCCGACGGCCTCTGCCATGGCCAGTACCCGTTTGCCCAGGTCGGCCAGGGTGCCGCCACGGGCCTGGTTTTGCGGCCCGTTTACCAGATGGGGGCCCATGCCGGACTGGTAGTTGAGGGCGTACATTGCCTCTTCGGAGTATTCATAGGATTCGATGCCGGCGGCGAAGTCGAACGGGGTCGGCTCGTCGGCGCGGTTGGCGTCCAGCACATCCAGATCCAGACCGAGGGCCTCGGCTAGCGGCTCGCCGGAGAGCTCGAATTCGGTGTAGGCCAGCATGTTGGCGGCGGTGTTGAACGTCTTGTCCTCCACCTTGACGGCAGCCTGTGCGGCGCTGCTGAGGAGTGCGCAGGCGATCGCCTGCACCAGTACGGTTTTTCTCATGTCCTTCTCACCATATTGTTGATTTTATTATGACGCTTCTCATGAATCTAAATGAGAATGGTGTGCATTATGGGGCAAAGGGCGGGGCTTGAGAAGAAAAAAACCGCGCCCCGGTGGGGTGAAGAGGAGAGGCGCGGCGGCAGGTGTCACATCAGTTTGAAGGGGATGACCAGTCGGCCCGGCTCCACCTTGAGGGCTTCGACCTTGTCCTTGATCCGCGCCTCGTTCTGGCGGCTGCCATCGAGCCGGTAGACGGGGGTCTGGGAGAGGAACAGGGAGAGGGACTGGTTGAAGGTGGGCAAAAGCGGGGAGAGGGCGGTGCCCACGTCCGCCGGCTCTGTCTTGACGGAGAGCAGCTCGAGATCGCGCAGATAGATGGCGCCCTGTTCGGCCACGTAGTCCGGGCGTGCCCGCAGGGAGAGGCGGATCTTCATCTGCTGGCTGCCCAGCGGGCTCGCCACCTGCAGCTCGCCGGCGGCATCCAGCTCGACCTTGTCGGCCTGGCTGCGGCCGATGCGGCTTTGCATGTCATCGAGTCGGATCTTGCTCGACATGATGCCGGGGATCCCCAGCTGTTTCTCGAAGGCGACTCGCTCCTTGAGGTACTGGTTGATCTCTCCTTCACTGACGCTGTACTGGGTCAGCGAGCAGGCCGCCAGCAGCAGGGCGAAGGGGAGCAGAAGCAGGTGTTTCAACATGGGAGGGTTCCATTTTCGGGGCTGTCACAAGAGGTGGCGCCATCTTAGAGGCAAAGCGGGTTGGCCGCCAGTGGGGCCGCCCTGACCGGTTTCTGTCGCATCCCCCATATGGGGATGGCAATCCGTTTTCATTCGAGTAGCTGTTTCCCTTCACCGCCAGCAGGCCCGCCCTGGCGTCATCCCCGACATACCCACAGACAAGCTCCTGTTTTAACGATGCAAAATCCCATTGACCCCGCGATTTCAAAGCGAGTATTTTACCGCCGCACAAAGTCAAATTGATAATCATTATCATTTTGAATCTTCTTTGAGGGTATGACGTGAAGACTCGAGTAATGGACAATGGCACACCTGCCGAGGCGAAGATGTCGCCTGATTTCTTGTTTACCTCGGGTCAGGGCACGATCAGTGCCACTGACCTGGGGCAACCCATCACCACCCCCGCCTGCGAGTGGCCCCTGCTGGCACAGCAGATAACCCTGGCCCTCGATGCCGCCAGGGCTGCCGGCCAGACCAACCCTCTGCTGATAGGTGCTTTTGCGTTCGACCCGGCGGAGGCCTCCTGCCTCTATGTGCCCGGCAACTATAAGCGGGGCGAGAAACTGGCCCCGACAGAGCCGTCATCGGTGACAGCGGCTGAGCAGGCCCCCGAGGCCAACCGGGTCATCTCGGTGCAGAGCACCCCGCCGGCCAGCGAATTCCAGGCCTCGGTCAGTGCGGCGCTGGATGCGTTTGCACAAGGCCGGCTCGCCAAGGTGGTGTTGTCGCGCAAACTCACCCTTACCCTGCACCAGCCTGCCGACCCTACGCAGGTGATGGCCCGTTTGATGGCCCAGAATCCCCACGCCTTCCACTTCTCCCTGCCGCTCGGCCAGGGTCGCCGCCTGCTGGGCGCCAGCCCCGAGTTGCTGCTGCGGGTCAGCGGGGGAGAGGTGTTCACCCATCCGTTGGCGGGCTCCGCCAGACGGGCGAGCGAGCCGGCGCAAGACGAAATGGTCGCCCGGGAGCTGCTGGCCTCTCGCAAGGATCAGCATGAGCACCGCCTGGTGATCGACGAGATCCGCCGGGTGCTGACCCCCCACTGCCGCGAGCTGGCGATCCCGTCCAGCCCCTCGCTGATGAGCACGGATACCCTCTGGCATCTGGGCACCCCCATCGCCGGCCGACTGCACGGTGGCGAGGCCTCGGTGCTCTCCTTGGCCTGCCAACTGCATCCCACCCCGGCCCTGTGCGGCTATCCCACCGAACTCGCCCGCCAGTTTATTCGCGAGCAGGAGCCCTTCCGGCGCGCCCTGTTCAGCGGCATCGTCGGCTGGTGCGACAGCCAGGGCAACGGCGAGTGGGCCGTGGTGATCCGTTGTGGCGTGCTCGATGGCCATCAAGTGGAGCTGTTTGCCGGCGCCGGCATCGTCGCGGGCTCGGATCCCGCCATGGAGTGGGCCGAGACCGGCACCAAGCTGGGGACCATGCTCAAGGCCCTGGGCCTGGATTTGGAGGTGGCGCAATGACCCAGCTTCAATATCTGGGCTGGCAGAGTGGACAGCCGAATCTGGAAGCCCTGGGCCTGAGTTCGGAGGTGGCGCAATGAGCCAATTCAACCGCTTCCTGCCCTATACCCGCTGGCCCGAAGAGTTGGCGGAGCTGTACCGCGCCAAGGGTTATTGGCGCGGCGAGCCGCTGACCGCCATGCTGGCGCGTCAGTGCGAGCTGGCACCTGACGCCGAGGCCATCCTCTGCGGCGAGCGCCGCTTCAGTTATCGTGAGCTGGACGCCGCCTCGAGCCGGCTGGCCGCAAATCTTGCCCGCCACGGCCTGGGGGTGGGGGACACCGCACTGGTGCAACTCCCCAACGTGGCCGAGTTCTATCTGGTGTTCTTCGCCCTGCTCAAGGCCGGCATTGCGCCGGTCAACGCGCTCTTTAGCCACAACCGGCTGGAGCTCCTCTCTTATGCCGAGCAGATCACTCCGCGCCTCTTTGTCGGCTCGCTGACCCACCCGCTGTTTGCGAGCAAGGGACGCGAGAGCGAGCTGCTGACAACCATCGGTGCCGAGCTGGTGCTGCTGGATGGCGATGGGGGGGAGCTGGGGCTGGCTCGCTGGCTCGGCGAGGGGGATGAGGGGAGCTCCCCATCCGTCTCCTTTGCCCCGACCCCGGCGAACGAGGTGGCCTTCTTCCAGCTCTCCGGTGGCAGCACAGGCACCCCCAAGCTTATCCCGCGCACCCATGACGATTACCTGTACAGCGTGCGCCGCAGCAACGAAATTTGCGGCCTCGGCTCCCATACCCGCTATCTGTGCGCCCTGCCGGCGCCCCACAATTTCCCCCTGAGCTCCCCGGGCGCCCTGGGGGTGTTCGAGGCAGGCGGCACCGTGGTGCTCGCCCCCGACCCCAGCCCCATCAGCTGTTTTCCGCTGATCGCCCGCCACCGGGTCAACCTCACCTCGCTGGTGCCGCCGGCGGTCTCGCTCTGGCTGCAGGCAGCGGAAGCGGACCCCACTGCGCGCATTCAGCTCGAGAGCCTCGACTTGCTGCAAGTGGGCGGCGCCAAGCTGGGGGAGGCGGTGGCCAGCAAGATTGGGCCGCTGCTCGGCTGCCGGCTGCAGCAGGTGTTCGGCATGGCGGAAGGGCTGGTCAACTACACCCGGCTCTCTGATCCCGACGAGAAGGTCATTCACACCCAGGGCCGCCCCATGAGCCCGGACGACGAGGTGCGCATCCTCGATGAGGCGGGCAATCCGGTTGCCCCCGGCGAGCCTGGCGCCCTGCACACCCGCGGCCCCTATACCTTCCGCGGCTACTACCAGAGCCCGGCCCACAACGCCCGGGTGTTTGATGCCGAGGGCTTCTACTGCTCCGGCGATCTGGTGGTACAGGATGCCGATGGCTACCTCACCGTGGTGGGGCGGCAGAAGGATCAGATCAACCGGGGAGGCGAGAAGATCGCGGCGGAAGAGGTGGAAAACCAGCTGCTGCACCACCCTGCCATCACCCATGCGGCCCTGGTCTCCATGCCTGACAGCGCCATGGGGGAGAAGAGCTGCGCCTTTATCGTCAGCACGGATCCCGCCTTGAAGCCGCTGGCCTTGCGCAAGTTTCTGCGCGAGCGCGGGGTGGCGGACTTCAAGCTGCCCGACCGTTTCGAAACTCTGGACGCCCTGCCCATGACGGCGGTGGGCAAGATTGACAAGCAGGGGCTGCGGGCGCGCATTGCGCACGCCATCGCCGCCAACCAGCCCCTGACAACAGCATAAAACTAAAAAAGGAATCATGACGTTATGGCTATCCCAACCCTGAACAATTACGCCATGCCCAGCCAGTGGAAGGCCAACAAGGTCGACTGGTCTCTGGATCCCAAACGCGCCGCCCTGCTGATCCACGACATGCAGGAGTACTTCACCGCCTTCTATGGCGAAAACAGCCCGCTGATCGCGGCCCTGACCGAGCGTCTGGCCGCCGTGCGCAAGCAGTGCAAGGCCCTCGGCATCCCGGTCTTCTACACCGCCCAGCCCAAGGATCAATCCCCTGAAGATCGCGCCCTGCTCAACGACATGTGGGGCCCGGGTCTCAACAAGCGGCCCGAGCAGCAGCAGGTGGTGGCCGCTCTGCGCCCGGAGCGTGACGACACCGTGCTGGTCAAGTGGCGCTACAGCGCCTTCCAGCGCTCCGAGCTGGAGCAGATGCTCAAAGCGCTGGGACGGGATCAGCTGATCATCGGCGGCATCTACGGCCATATCGGCTGCATGATGACCGCCTGCGACGCCTTCATGCGCGACATCCAGCCCTTCTTCCTGGCGGACGGGGTGGCAGACTTCTCCCTGGCCGATCACCAGATGGCGCTCGACTACGTGGCAACCCGCTGCGGCAAGGTGATCCCCTGCGAGGAGGTGCTGGCCCTTGCGCCGGTTGCCGCTTCTGCCGTCCAGAGCAATCCGTTGCTGACGTATGAGGGGCTCAAGGCACGGCTGCTGAGTCATATCGACGAGGACGAAGATGAGTTTGACCCCGACGAGAACCTCATCGACTACGGTCTGGATTCGGTGCGGATCATGGCCCTGCTCACCGAGTGGCGCGCCGCCGGGGTGGAGCTCGGCTTCGTGGATCTCGCCAAGCTGCCGACCCTCAATGGCTGGTGGCGCCTCATCGAGGCCAAGTTGGCAGCCCAGGCGCTGGAGGTGACCCCATGAACCGCTTCCCCTTGACCATTCCCCAGCAGGGGCTCTGGTCCGGACATCTGCTCAATGACGACAAGGCGATGTTCAACACCGCCGAGTGCATCGCCTTCGACGGCAAGGTCGAGGCGGCCGTGCTGGTCGCGGCCCTTGCCAAGGCGGTGGGGGAGTGCGAGGCGATCAAGGGCCACTTCGAAGACGATAATGAGGCGGTCTGCTTCGTCTCGCATGAGCTGCCCCTGGCCTATGAAGAGGTCTCCCTCGAGCACGATGACGAGACGCTGGCCCGCGCCTGGGCCTGGGCCGATCTGCGCCGCCCGTTCGAGCTGACCCAAGAGGCACCCTGCCGTTTCGCCCTGCTGCGCGGCCCCGGCCGCGATTATCTCTACAGCTGCGTGCACCACATCGCCCTCGATGGCTTTGGCACCACCTTGCTGTTCCAGCGCATCGCCGAACTGTATGCCGAGGGGCTGGCCGGTGAGATGAACTCCCCATCCCCCTTCGGCTCGTTGGCGGAGGTGCTGGCCGAAGAGGTGAGCCGCGAGCAGAGCGGCAAGAACGCCGCCGCCCGCGCCTTCTGGCAGGAGCAGTTGAAGGAATGGCCCGAGGTGCGCTCCTTCAGCGAATCCCGAGCCCCCATCGCGGCCGAATTTATCCGCGAGAGCCGCCCGCTGCCGGCGGCGCTCTGGCTATCCCTGACCGGCTTTGCCGACGAGCACAAGCTGGGCTGGCCCGATCTGCTGTTGGCCGGCCTCTCTGCCCAGCTGTCGGTTTCGAGCGGCCAGGGCCAGACCCTGCTCGGCCTGATGATGATGAACCGCATCGGCTCGGCATCGTTGACCGTGCCCTGCATGCAGATGAACATTACCCCGCTGGCGCTGACTCTGGGTGAAGAACTGGATCTGGCGGGGGCTGCCGGCGCCGTGGCCAAGGCCAAGCGCGGGGTGCGCAAGCACCAGCACTACCGCTACGAGCTGCTGCGCCGCGACCTTGGCCTGGTGGGGGGCGACAAGCGCCTGTTCGGCCCGCTGGTCAACATCATGCCGTTTGATCACGCTCGCCGCTTCGGGCCGCTATCTGCCCATATTCTCAACATCAGCGCCGGCCCGGTGGAGGATCTCACCATCGAGGTGCAGGTCGGCGTCGATGGCCAGCCACGCCTGGATCTGGACGCCAACCCCGACTGCTACCAGCAGGCCGATCTGGCGGCCATCGCCGATACCCTGTTTGCCCTGCTGGAACGCTGGCTGGCCGAGCCCGCCCAGACCCTGGGAACGCTCAAGGCCGACTGGCTGGCCGAGCAGCGAGCCAGCGCCCTGATCACCGGCCCCGCCCATGAAGTGATCAAGACACGGCCGGTGCTGGAGGCGCTCTGCCACTTCGCCGCCCAGACCCCTGACAAGGTTGCGCTGGAGCAGGGAGAGGCCCGCTTCAGCTACGAGGCGCTGCTGGCCAGATCCGAACAGATGGCGGCTGCCCTACAGGCCGCAGGCGTCGCCCCCGGCGACAAGGTGGGGGTCATGCTGGCCCGCACGCCACAGGCCATCTTCGCCCAGCTGGCGGTGCTGCTGGCGGGCGCCGTCTATGTGCCCCTCGACCCCGAGCAGCCGCTGGAGCGTCAGGGCCATATCCTGCGACTGGGGGAGGTCAAGACCCTGATCACCCAGGCCGAGTACCGCCACAAGTTGGCCAGCCTGTTTGAGGGGCGCACCCTGCTGGCGGGGGATCTGGTGAGCGGTGATCGGCTCAACCAGCCGGCCGCCGGCCGCGCCGTCGCCTACCTGATGTTCACCTCGGGCTCGACCGGCCTGCCCAAGGGGGTGGCGGTGAGCCACGGCGCGCTGGATCACTTCGCCGCCGCCGCCCGCTGCCGCTACCACCTGGATGAAGACGCGCGGATGCTGCAATTCGCCCCCTTCAACTTCGACGCCAGCATCGAGGAGGTGTTCGCCACCCTGAGCGCCGGTGCCACCCTGGTGCTGCGCACCGACGCCCTGCTCGAATCCATGCCCGCCTTTGCGGCCGGGGTGGAGCAGATGGGGATCACCCACCTCGACCTGCCCACCGCCTTCTGGAACGAATGGGTGGTGGCGCTGACGGCGGGTCAGGCCCACATTCCTGCCGGGCTTACCACCGTCATCATCGGCGGCGAGGCGGTCTACCCCGAGCAGCTGGCCCAGTGGCAGCGCCAGGGCCGCTCCGATGTGCGCCTGTTCAACACCTACGGCCCCACAGAAACCACTGTGGTGGTGACCACCCAGGAGCTGCAACAGGAAGACCCGAGCCAGGCCCAGTTGCCCATCGGCCTGCCGCTGCCCGGCATGCAGGCGCTTATTCTGGGGGCGGGGGAGCAACCTGCCGAGGAAGGAGAGTTGGTGCTGCTCGGCCCACAACTGGCCAATGGTTACGTGGGCGGTGTGCAAGGGAGCTTTGGCACCCTGCGGGTTGGCGCGGAGCTGATGCCCGTCTATCGCACCGGCGATCGGGTGCGCCTGGTGGCTGGCCGGCTGGTCTACCTCGGCCGGCGCGATAACGAATTCAAGATAAGCGGCTATCGTATCCAGCCCGGCGAGGTGGAGGCCCAGTTGCTGGCCCTGCCGGGGGTGGACGAGGCATGCGTGCAGGGGGTGAGCATCGGCAGCGTGCGCCGACTGGTGGCCTTCGTGGCGGGGCTGGAGCGCGACAGCCGGGTCATCAAGGCGCAGTTGGCCAGGGTGCTGCCTGCCGCCATGATCCCCACCGACTATCGCCACTATGACCAGCTGCCCCGCACCGGCTCCAACAAGCTGGATCGCAAGGCCCTGCTAGCCGCCTACCAGGCGGGCGGCGAAGCCCTGACCCTGGGCAGCGAAACCGAGAACCGGGTCGGCGCCATCTGGCAGCAGATCCTGGGACTCGCCACCATGGGGCCTGCCGACAACTTCTTCGAACTGGGGGGCCAGTCCCTGCAGACCATCCAGATAGTGAACCGGCTCGGCGCCGAGTTCGGGGTGCAGGTCAAGGTCTCCGACGTGTTTGATCACCCGCGCCTCGATGACTTCTGCCGTTTCCTCGACGGCCTGCTTGCCGAAGACGAAGAGAGCGTGGAGATGGTGTGGTGATGAGCAAGGAGCAACAAGCAATGGCCTTTGATTTCACTGGCAAGCGGGTCTGGGTGACCGGAGCCGGGCGCGGCATCGGCCGCGAGGTGGCGACGCAGTTCGTGGCGGCCGGCGCCGCCGTGGTGGGGCTGGATCTGGCGTTTCCCGAAGCCGACTACCCCTATGCCACCCGGCTGCTCGATATCGGTGACTCGAAGGCGGTCAACGCCTGCTGCGCAGCGCTGCTGGCGGACGGCGGGCTGGATGTGCTGGTCAACGGGGCCGGGGTGCTGCGCCTCGGCCCCACCGAAACCTTAAGCGATGACGACTGGCACGACTGCATGACGGTCAACGCCAGCGGCGTCTTCTATCTGCTGCGGGCCCTGGTGCCCCACTTCAAGGGGCAGCGGCGCGGTGCCATCGTCACCATCGGTTCCAACGCTGCCCATGTGCCGCGCATGCAGATGGCGGCCTATTGTGCCTCCAAGGCGGCGGTCACCAGCCTGACCCAGACGGTGGGGCTGGAGCTGGCCCCCTTCGGCGTGCGCGCCAACCTGGTGTCGCCGGGCTCGACGGATACCCCCATGCTGCGCGGCATGCTGCCAAGCGAGGAGGCCATGGCCCGCACCATTGCCGGGTTGCCGGAGCAGTTCAAGCTTGGCATCCCCCTGCGCAAGGTCGCCACCCCGGCGGAGATCGCCCATACCGTCCTCTTCCTGGCCTCGGATCTGGCCAGCCACATCACGCTGCAGGATCTGGTCGTCGACGGCGGCGCCACCCTGAGTGCCTGAGGCTTGAGAAACAGATGAACAATATGATTTTGCTGTTGAAACAGCTGGAACGGCAGGGAGTGAAGCTTGCGCTGAACGACAAGGGCCAGCTTATCTCCCAGTCGAGCAAGGAGGCGGTAACGCCGGCCATCGGCGCCACCATCAAGGCCCACAAGGATGAGCTGGTGCGCTGCCTGGCGGCCCGCGCCGCCTTCGAGGCCCCTATCATCTCCGAGGGGGCCTTGCAGGGGCCGCTCTCGTCGTCCCAGAGCGGGCTCTGGTTTATCGAGCAGTACGAGGAGGCCTCCCACCTCTACAACATGCCGGTCTATTTTCGCGTCAAGGGAGAGCTGGACACGGCGGCGCTGGAGTTTGCCTTCGATCACCTGTTTGCCCGCCACCCCAGCATGCGTACCCGCTTCATCAAGGACGAGGCGGGCAGGGGGGCGCAGGAGATCCTGCCCCACGTGCCCTTCAAGCTGCAGATTGAGGACGTGAGCGCAGAGCCCATTGCCGAGCACGAGGCCTATGTGGCCCGCCGGGTGCGGGAAGAGATTGGGCGTCCCTTCTCCCTGACCCAGGGGGATCTCAGCCGAGTGCATCTTATTCGGCTGGGCAGCCGCGAGCACGTACTGCTGATCACCCAGCACCACATCATTTCCGACGGCTGGTCGGTCAAGAACATGTTCGCGGATCTCAAGCGTGCCTTTCTTGCCCATCAGAACCGCGAGCCTCTGCAGGTGAGCGAGCTGCCGCTCACCTACATCGACTATGCCCGCTGGTTCAACTCACCGCGTTTTCTCGATTATCACGCCGAGTTCAAGCCGTTCTGGGTCGAGCGGCTCGGTGGCAGCCCCGAGGTGCACGGTCTGCCGCTCGACAAGCCGCGCCCGGCCCATCAGGACAGCGGCGGCGAGCTGGTCTTCTCCACCATCGAGAGCGACCTGTGGGAGAGCTTCAAGCGCCTGTGCCAACGGCACAGCACCTCCAACTTCATCGGTCTGCACGCCCTGTTTGCCCTGCTGATGGTGCGCCAGAGCGGCGAGAAGGAGGTGGTGATCGGCACCCCGCTTGCCTATCGCGAGCGTCACGAGATCGAGTCCCTGGTGGGCTTTTTCGTCAACACCCTGGTGCTGCGCACTCAACTCAGCGGCAAGCCCAGCTTTGTCGACTATCTGCAGCAGTGCCGGGAGGAGGATCTGGCGGCCTTCGATCACCAGCTCTACCGTTTCGAGGCGCTGGCCGAGGCCATCGGCGCCGATCGCACCACCGCCATCAACCCCATCTTCCAGATCATGCTGGTGTATCAGGCCAAGGTGGACTTCAACGATCTCATCCCCGGCTGCCAGCTGGTGGAGGAGACCTCGCCTGTGTTGCCTGCCAAGACCGACATCTCGGTCAAGGTGACCGAGCTGATGGACTCCGTCAGGGTGGACTGGCTGTTTGCCACCGCCCTGTTCGAGCGAGAGACCATCCAGGCCTACGCCGATCGCCTGCTGCACCTGATGCGCGCCGTGGTGGAGGCCCCCGAGACCGACATCTGGCAACTGCCGCTGGAGGCGGGCACCGACCAGGCCGCGCTGGCCGCCGAGCTTGCCGACCTGCCGCCGGACTATCCGAGCCGCGACACCCTGCTCTGTCATATCGAGCGGCGCGCTATTCAGTTGTCGGACGCGTTGGCGGTCAGCGACGGCGCGCAATCGTTGACCTATGGCGAGCTGGAAACGCGTGCCAACCGGCTGGCCCACTGGCTGCTGGCTCGCGGCGTCACCCCGGGCGCCGCCATCGGCATCCAGGCCAGGCGCGATATGGCCTTCGTCATCGCCCTGCTCGCCTGCTGGAAGGCGGGGGCGGCCTATGTGCCCCTCGACCCTGCCTATCCCGCCGAGCGGCTGGCCCATATCCTTGGCGATGCATCCATCAGCCTGGTGCTGGGGGGCGTGCCGGACCCGCGCCTTGGCGAGGCGCTGGCGGGCACGACGGCCGAATATCACGATCTGCACGGGCTGGCGCTGGACAAGATGCCAGCCAGCACGCCTGCATTGCCTCGGGACGCTGCCATGCTGGCCCAGATCATCTACACCTCCGGCAGCACCGGCCTGCCCAAGGGGGTCATGGTGGAGCAGGGCAGCCTGGTCAATCTGATGGCGGATCACGGTGAGCGCATCGCCCTTGATCAGAACGGGGCCATGTTCAACTGCATGTCCCTCTCGTTTGATGCCGGCAACATGACCAGCTTGCTGCCCCTGTACTGCGGTGCGGCCCTGCACTTCGGGGAGCCGGGCGAGGGGGTGATCGGTGCCGCGATCGCTCGGGGTGCCAGCCATATGATTTTGCCGACCGCCCTGCTCGCGAACCTGCTGCCAGCGGCGGATCTCGGCTCCCTCAAGGCCATCGGCTTTGGCGGCGAGGCGTGCCCGAGCAGCCTGGTGGAGCGTTGGGGGGAGCGGGTGGCGCTGTTCAACATGTACGGCCCGACCGAGTGCACCGTCACCGCGCTCTGCGCGCGGCTCACCCCGGGGGCGCCCATCACAATCGGTCGACCCGTCAACAACCTGAAGGCGCTGATCCTGGACGAGGCGGGCAACCTCTGCCCGGTGGGGGTCCCAGGCGAGCTCTGCCTGGCAGGGCTGGGGCTGGCTCGTGGCTACCTCAATCTGCCGGAGCGCACCCAGGAGGCCTTTATCGAGCTGGCCTTTGATGCAACGAATGAGGAACGTACCCATCGCCTCTATCGCACCGGCGATCGGGCCCTGCTGCGCCGCGACGGCAACATCCAGTATCTGGGCCGGATAGACGAGCAGATCAAGCTGCGCGGCTATCGCATCGAGCCGGGTGAGATAGAGACCCGGCTTGCCGAATTGTGCCCGGCCATTCGTCAGATCAAGGTGGTGGTGCAGGAGGGGCGCCTGCTGGCGTATGCCTGTTTGCAGGCCGGGGCGAACGAGCCCGACGGCGATGCCCTGCTGCAGCGGGCCGGCGAGTGCCTGCCCGAATACATGGTGCCGGCGCGCCTCTGCTGGCTGCCCGAGATGCCGCTCACCCCCAACGGCAAGCTGGACTTGCGCCGCCTGCCCGCCATCGTCTGGCAGCAGAGCAAGGGAGAGCCGCAAAACGAACTGGAGCAGACCGTGCTTGCCATCTGGCAAGGGGTGCTCAAGCAACCGCTCGGGGTGGAGGATGACTTCTTCCGTCTGGGCGGTGACTCCATCCTCAGCATCCAGCTCACCACCCGGCTGCGGGATGCGGGGCTGCACTGCAGCGTGAAGGACGTGTTCGAAGCCAAGACGGTGCGCCGCCTCTGCCGCCAGCTCGGCCAGCAGCAGGCGGTCAGCCACAGGAGCGAGCAGGGCAGCCTGACCGGCGAGTTCCCGCTCCACCCCATCCAGCACTGGTTCTTCGAGCAGGGCTTTGCCAAATCCGGTCACTGGAACCAGGGGGTGATCCTGCGCCTGCCGGCCGGGGTGGACGATGAGGACCTGCGCGGCTGGCTGAATGCCCTGCGCCAGCACCACGATGCCCTGCGCTTGGCGGTGACCCCGACCGGCCAGCGCTACCTGGCCGAACTGCCATTGCCGCCGCTGCCGACCCTGGATGCCGCCAATCTCGATGAGGCTGAGCTGCAAGCCCGCCTGACCGAGCTGCAGGGAGAGCTCGACCCTGCCAGCGGCCACACCCTGGCCTGGGCCCGCCTGCGCAATCTCTCCTTGGAGGGGGATCGGGAGGGCGAGACGGTGGAGGGGCTCTTCCTTGCCTTCCACCACCTGGTCATCGATGCGGTCTCCTGGCGCATCCTGGCCGAGGATCTGGCCCGGGTGAGCAGGGGTGAGCCGCTGCCCGCCAAGGGCAGCAGCTATCGCCAGTGGGGTGAGGGGCTCGCGGCCTACGCCAAACGGGAAGAGGATCAGCTTGGCTTCTGGCTGGCTCAGGGGGAAGGCAGCCAGGGTCACCTGCTGATCGCTGCGCGCGCCACCGATGGCCGCGCCGCCGCCAGCCTGCTGCAACTGAGTCAGGAGACCACGGCTCGTCTCATCGACACCGCCAACCAGGCCTACTTCACTCAGGTGCCCGACCTGCTGCTGGCGGCACTGACCCGTACCCTGAGCGAGCAGGGTTACGGCAACCGTCACTGCGTGATGCTGGAAGGACACGGCCGCGAGGCCATCGATGCTGAACTCGACGTGAGCCGTACCCTCGGCTGGTTCACCAGCACCTATCCGCTGGCGCTGGCGGATGCCAAGGAGTGGGATGCGCTGGTGTGCGCCACCAAGGAGCAGCTGCGCGCCGTGCCGGACAAGGGGGTGGGCTTTAACGCCCTGCGGCTGCACCACCCACGTGGCTGGGCACTGCCCGAAGCCTTGGTGGTCTTCAATTACCTGGGGGTCAGCCATCAGGGTGTTGCAAGCCAAGCCTGGCAGCCCCTGCCGCTGGCGCCGGGGGCACCAAGTTCCCCTGACAACCTGCCGCGCGAGCTGGTCAGTCTGCACGGGGGCGTGTTTGATGGCCGCCTCACCCTGCGCCAGGTGGGCGCCCTCAACCAGCAGGCGAGCGACGCCCTGATGGCGCGGCTGGCGGACAACCTGACGGCGCTGGTGGAGCACTGCTGCACCGTGAAGGTCCCACGCCATACCCCGAGCGACTTCCCGGGGCTTGGCCTCTCGCAAGCTGCGCTCAATGGGGTGCTGAGCGGGCGCGAGGTGGAGACCCTGCTGCCCATGACCTCGCTGCAGCAGAGCATGTTCCATCACAGGGCGCTGCTGCCCCGGGATCACGCCTATCACCTGCAGACCGAGATCGACTATCACCAGCCGCTGGACGTGGCGGTCTACCGTCAGGCCTGGCAGGGGCAGATCGCTCGCTGGCCGGCCCTTCGCAGCGAACTGGTGCTGGTGGACGGGGTGGCGCTGCAGCGCATCCTCAAGCGCGCCGAGCTGCCATTCCACTATGAGGATTTGTCTGAAGTGGAAAATGCAGAGGCTCGGGTCCAGGCCTATCGCGAGCAGGATCTGGCCCGCCCGATCCCGCTCGAGCAGGCGCCCCTGCTGCGGCTTGCCTGCTTCAAATTGGCCCCCGATCACCACAAGGTTGTCTTCAGCGCCCATCACGGCGTGCTGGATGGCTGGAGCGGCCCCGTGTTGCTGGGGTCCTTGCATCGCGCCTATCAGGCGCTGATGAACGGCCTGCTGCCGCAGGGCGAGCCGGATACCGCCTGGCTCGAGTTTGGCCGCCATATCGCCAGCCAAGCCCGCAGCGCCGAGGCTTACTGGCAGGGGCGGGAGGAGCTGCTAACAAAGCCTAACGATCTCGCCTGCCTGTTCGGGGTGACGCTGGACGCTGGCGCAAGCGGGCGCCATACCCAGCAGCGACCGGCGGTGTGCGCCACGGAGCTGCCGGCCGAGGTAGCGACCCTGCTCGCGCGCCGAGCCTGCGAGCTTGGCGTGACCGCAGGCCTGTTGGCCCAATACGCCTGGCACCGTCTGCTGGCTCGTCGCTCTGGCGATGCCGTCACCCTGGTGGGCAACGTGACACCGGGCCGGGATTACCCCATCGAGGGGATCACCGCGAGCGTCGGGCTCTATATCAACAGCCTGCCGTTGGCGCTTGAGTGGCGCACCGAGCTGACCCTGGCCGAGCATATCGCCCGGTTGCAGACCGACCTGATGGCGCTCAATGAGCACGGCACCCAGTCGCTGGCGGCACTGACCAAAGGCCGGTCGCGTCTGTTCCAGAGTCTGTTCGTGTTCGAGAACTACCCCATGCCGGTGGCCCCTGTCGCCCCCGAACCTCACCAGCTGGTGCCGCGCTTTGGCACCGTGGTGGAGAAGGTGGAGCTGCCGCTCTCCTTGGTGGTCAGCAGCCGGGGCGAGACGCTCCAGCTGCGCCTCGAGTTCGATGGCGAGCAGATCCCCGAGGCCCGGGCAGAGGCGGTGCTGGCTGACTGGCTGGCCGAGCTTGGCTGGCTGGCGCAGGCGGATCTGAGCCAGCCGGCCAGCGTGGCGGCGGTACAGTCCCCGGTGATGCCGCTGGTGGTCGCCACCAGGGCGGAGCCCAGCCTGGCTCAGCCGCCGGCCGAGGCCCGCGTGCTGGTGGCCCTGTGGGAGCGTCTGTGCGGCGTGCCCGGCATCTGGCTGCAGACCCTGTGTGAACTCGGGGTGGATTCGGTGCAGCAGCTCGCCCTGCTGGCGGCCCTCAACGAGGCGTTTGGCCAGGAGCGGGCGCCGCTCACCCTGCAGACCCTCAAGGCCCATCCATCCCCCAGCCGGCTCTATGGGCACTGGCTGGTGTGCCAAACGGAGGCCGCGCTATGACGGTGACCATCAAGCATAAGGCTCAACTCGTGCAAACCCGGCCCGCCCCCCGTGAGGGGGCGGCCAACCTGGGCGCGCGGCTGGCGGCCTGTCTGGCCGCCAGCCCGCTGGCCCCTGCCATCCGTATGGGCGGGGAGGGTATCGGTGAGGGCGGATCAGATGAGCAGTGGCTCAGCTACGGCGCGCTCAATGCCAGGGTCGGCGAGATTGCCGCCCGTTTGCAGGGGCTGGCGGTGGGGGAGCGGGTTGGCCTCTATCTCTCCCGCAGCCCCGATCTGGTGGCCAGCCTGCTGGCCTGCCTGCGCCTCGGTCTCACCTTCGTGCCCCTTGAACCGGATTTTCCGGTGGAACGACTGCAGGGGATCGCCCGCCAGGCGCGCCTGTCGGCGGTGATCTGCGACGGCGACAGACCGGCTCCCGCCTTCGGTTGTCCGCTGCGCACTCTCGACGGGCCGGCAGCTGCAGGGCCGGTCTCCTGGCCCCAAGTGGATGATGCCCTGGCTGCCTACATGATGTTCACCTCGGGCTCCACCGGCGAGCCCAAGGGGGTGGTCATCAGCCGGCGGGCCCTGCTCTGCTTCCTCGACGGGATCCGTGAGCGGCTCGGGCTTTCACCTGGCTGCCACTGGCTCTTCATCACCACCCCGGCCTTCGACATCTCGCTGCTGGAGATGCTGGGGCCGCTCTGGGACGGTGGCCGGCTGACGGTGGCCGGCGGTGAGCACAACAAGGATCCCCTGGGGATGCTGGCCCTGCTCGAGGCCGACCCCTCCATCAACTGGCTGCAGGCCACCCCGGCCTGCTGGCGCATGCTGCTCAAGGCGGGCTGGCAGGGGCGCAATACCCTCACCGCCCTGTGCGGTGGCGAGGCGCTGGACCCAGGTCTGGCCGAGCAGCTCTGTGCCCGCCCCCGGCGGCTGTGGAACTGCTATGGGCCGACCGAGGCCACCGTCTGGTCCCTGGTGAGCGAGGTGATCTGGCCGCCGGTTGGCGGGCAGATCACCATCAGCCACAGCCTGCCCGGCTATCGTCACTGGGTGCTGGACGAGGCGGGGCAGCCGGTGGCAGAGGGGGAGTGCGGTGAGCTCTGCATCGAGAGCCCGGCCCTGTGCGAGGGGTACTGGCGCAAGCCGGCCTTGACCAGCGCCGCCTTCCTGCGCCTTGCCACCCATCGCCTCTATCGCACCGGCGATCGGGTGCGCCTCCTTGGGGCGGACCGCTTCCTCTATCTGGGACGGCGCGACGATCAGATCAAGCTGCGGGGCTTTCGCATCGAGCTCGGCGAGGTGGAGGCGGGACTGCGCCGCCAGGCCGGAGTGCAGGAGGCGGCGGTGCGTCTGGTGGGCGAGGGGGACGAGGCCATGCTGGTGGGCTACGTGGAGGCGAAAAGCGGGGTGACTCTCAATCGCCTCGCCCTGCGCAAGGGGCTGCAGGCGACGTTGCCGCACTACATGGTGCCGGCGCGGCTCATCCTGCTGGATGCCCTGCCCAAGACCGGCAGCGGCAAGCTCGACAGAAAGGCGCTGCCATTGCCCGAGTAGTCGCCTTGCCGGACGGTAAGAGCGATGGATAAAAAAGAAGCCCGCATCATGCGGGCTTCTTGTTGGCCGTCAACCGAGGGATTAGTGAGCGATGGGGGCGGCATCCGGTTTGGTCAGCAGGCGCTCGACGTCGTCGATCACCTTGAGGGCCGCCTGGGGGCCGCCGGTGGAGGTCCAGAGTGACCCGTCCACGGCGCCGAAGCGCTTGCCCTTGATGGCGCCGAGCTGCTGGAAGGCCGGGGTCTGCTCGGCCTGCTTCATGGCATCCACCGCATCCCCGCTGGTGCTGAGGGTGCCGATCACCAGCCAGTCACCGTCCAGCAGGTTGAGGGATTCGAGGCTCAGGGCCGGGGAGTGGGGGCTCTTGTCGCCAATCTGGTGGGAGGGGCGGGTGAGCCCCATCTCGGTGACCACGCTGCTGGCAAAGGTGCCGCCGTGCATGTAGCTCGGCCCCTTGGGGTTCCAGCGCACTATGCTCATCTGCTCCCCCTGATGCTGGGCGAGCTTGCTGCGGGCCTCTGCCAGGCGGGCCTCATACCGGGTGAGGAACGCCTTGGCCTCGGCCCCCCGGTTCATCGCGTCGGCGCTGCGACCGAACACGGTTTTCCAGGGCTCGCCCCAGTTGCCGGTGACGACGGTAGGGGCGATCTCCTTGAGCAGGGCGAGGAGCTCGGGCTTGGTCTGGCCGGTGAGGATGAGGTCCGGCTCCAGATCGATGAGGGTCTCCAGATTGGGGTTGTCCAGATCCCCGACCACGGCGATCTCCTTGCCCGCCTTGTCCAGCAGATAGCGGGGCAGGGTGGACTGGCCGCGTCCATTGACGGTGCCTACCGGCTGCACCCCCAGAGTCAGGGCGCTGTCGAGATCGAGTTCGCTCAACACGACGACCCGCCGGGGCGCATCGGGGACGCTCTGAGACTGGCCGTTGGCATCGATGACCTGGCGGCTGCCCGCCTGGGCCTGGAAGCCCGTCAGGCTGGCCAGCATGAGCAAGGTGGCCAGCGGGGAGAAGATCTTCATGGTGACATCCTTATGGGTGAAATCGGTGGGCCGGAGTCTGTGGAAAGTGCCTGAGAGCCGCCCGGCCAGCCCCGAATGGGCGGGGACATGCTACCACAAAGCAAGTGAGAAGCGTTGTCATTTGTATTTGTGGCATGGCCTCGGCTTGCTTTGGTACCATCGCAGGCCCCTGTCAGGAGCCTTGCATGTTGCCTCGTTGTCCCTCACTCGATGGACCCTTTGTCCGTCAATTCGATACCTTGTGCCTGCCGGGCCTGGAGACGCTGTCTCTTCATCGGGTCAGTTTTGATCCCGCCGCCTTCTCGCCGGAGTGCTTTGGGGCCCAGGGCATCATCCTGCCTGCTTCATTGCAGGGGGCTGCCCCCAAGCGCCTCGGGGAGTTTCTGGCAGGGCGTCTCGCAGCCCGTGAGGCCCTGCGTCCCTTCGGTCTTGCAGGATGCAGCGTGGCCATCGGAGCGGCCCGGGAGCCACTCTGGCCTGAAGGGGTGGAGGGGAGCATCAGCCACAGCCGGCTGGCGGGAGAGGGGGTGGCCCTGTGTGCGGTGCGCCCGGGCCAGGAGGGAATAGGGCTGGATCTGGAGGCCTGGCTCGATGGCGACCAAGGGGCGCAGCTCTGGCCCGGCATCATGGATGGGGAGGAGTGGGGACGGCTGGAGGCGGGGGTTCACGACGCCCAGCTGAGCCTGGCAGAGGGACTGACCCTGGTGTTTTCCGCCAAGGAGAGCCTCTTCAAGGGGCTCTATCCCCGGGTGGGGCGCTACTTTGACTTTCTCGATGCCCGCTGGCTCGCCATGACGGCGCAGACTCTCACCCTGGAGCTCAAATGCCCGCTGACGCCGACCCTGCCAGCCGGCTGGCGCGCCACCCTGCACTGGCAAGCCCTGCCGGGGGGCGTGCTTACCGTCTTGCTGCTGTGAGCACGATACCAGCGCCCGGATAACGCCAACGCAAAGCCCAGAGAAAGAAACCGCCATCAGGCGGTTTCTTTCTCTGGCACAGGGCCTTGCTCAGGCCGACACGTCATGGTCGGCGCGCAGGCGGGGCACTTCGTCAGCGCGTCGGCGGGGCACGATGACAGGGGCCCCGTCGCCGGGGGCGTGCAGTATGTCCACATCGGTCTGGTAGAGGCGATCGATGAGGGGCTTGGTCACCACCTCCCGGGCCGGGCCCATGGCCTGGATGGCGCCATCCCCCAGGGCAATCAGCTCGTCGCAGTAGCGGGCGGCGGTGGCGAGATCGTGGATGACGATAAGCACCGTCTTGCCCTCGGCGGCGACCCGATGGATGGCTTCCATCACCTCGGTCTGGTGGCCGATGTCCAGCGCGCTGGTGGGCTCGTCCAGCAAGATGATGTCCGCATCCTGGGCCAGCACCATGGCGAGCCACACCCGCTGGGCCTGACCGCCGGACAGCGAACTGGCGCTCTGGTGCCAGATGGCATCGAGCTGCATCCGCTCCCGGGCCCAGTCCACCATGCGGGCATCTTCCT
This sequence comes from Aeromonas sp. PS2Canimalfood6, assembly GCF_048276795.1. Lineage (NCBI taxonomy): Bacteria > Pseudomonadati > Pseudomonadota > Gammaproteobacteria > Aeromonadales > Aeromonadaceae > Aeromonas > Aeromonas sp. PS2Canimalfood6. The sequence continues at coordinate 17,237 of NZ_JBLUXC010000030.1, read as the reverse complement.
CGCTCCACTGATTGAACCAGCCCTGATGGGGATGGCGGCCATATTGCACCAGCTGCTCCACCAGGATACCGGGGGGGACCAGGGGGCGTTGGGGCAGATAGGCGAGTTCCCGAGCCAGGGCTTTGGCGCCATAGGCACCGAGTGGCTTCTCCTTGAGCAGGATCTCCCCGGACCGGGGCTGCTCCTGTCCCGCAAGGAGCTTGAGCAGCGTGGATTTGCCACCGCCGTTGGGGCCGACGATCCCCACCAGCTTGCCCCGGGGGAGGGAGAAGGAAATCTCCTTGAAGATGGTCTTTTGCGGGTAGCCGAACTGGAGTCGGTTCACGGTGAGCGTCATCGGGCGGCCCTCGGTCTGTATTGAAAATGGATGAATGCCATGGTCAGTCGGCCTTCTGGCGATCTTTGAGCAGGATGAAGAGCAGCAGCAGGCCGCCGAGAATGCGGGTCATGATGCCGGTGGCCACCTCGTGGGGGCTGGCCAGCACCCGCACCAGGGTGTCGCTGGCGAGCAGCATCAGGGCGCCGCACAGGGCGGCAATCCAGAGCGGCACGATGCGATCCCGGCTGAGCCAGGAGGCAAGGATGGGGGCCGCCATGGCGATGAAAACCACGGGGCCACCGATGGCGGTGCCAAGGGCTGCAACGATGATGGCCTGGGCCAGCACCCCGAGCTGCACCCGGTTCACGTTGACCCCGAGGGTGCTGGCCGTCACCGGTCCCAGGCGCAGCACGCCGAGGGAGCGGGAGAGACAGACGGTCCAGGGACAGATGAGCAGGAGCAGCAGGCTCACCGGTAGCAGGGTGCCATAGCCCTGACCGACGAAGTTGCCCATGTTCCACAGATAGAGGCTGGTGAGGTGCACCAGGGACTGGGTGGACATGACGAACTGGCCGAGGGCGTTCATCAGCTCCGAGACCCCGATGCCGATCACCACGAACAGGTAGCCCTGCTCCCCCGGCTTGTTGCACAGGGCATAGAGCACGGCGGCGGCAAACAGGGCGCCGAACGGCGCGGCCCACCAGGGCCAGGTGCCCAGCGTCAGATAGAGGGAGAAGATGATGATGGCAAGGGATGCCCCCTCGTTGACCCCTATCATGTCCGGGGTGGCGAGGCGGTTTCGCACCAGGGTCTGCACCAGGCAGCCCGAGAGTCCCATGGCGGCGCCGGCCACCAGCACCGCCAACAGGCGCGGCAGTCGGATCTTGAAGACGGTTACCTGATCGAGTCGGCTTCCCTCCCCGAGCAGGGTCTGGATCACCCCCATCATGGTGATCTTGCCGGAACCCAGGGTGAGGGCCAGCAGGGAGAGCAGGGTGAGGGCGACCAGGAGCCCCAGGGTGATGAGCCAGGCGCGGCGGTGCAGCAACAGGGTGTGGCTGCCAAGGCGAAGGCAGAGGGTGCCGCTCGGGAGTGAGAGAGAGTTCTTCATGGGCGTGGCACCTTATTTGACGGCCAGCAGGGAGCGGAAGCCGCCGCTGCGCACCACCAGGATGAGCACGGGCGCCCCGATGAGCGCCAGAATGACGCCGTTGGGCAGCTCGTAGGGCTGGATCAGCCAGCGGGCCAGCACATCGGCACCGAGCAGAAAGAGCACCCCGAACAGGGCGGAGAAGCGCACCTGGATGGCGAGGCGAACCGGCTCCACCAGGCGGGCGCAGTAGGCGGCGAGGAAGCCGACAAAGCCGATGGGACCAGCGATGGCGATGGCGCAGGCGGTGAAGAGCGTTGCGGCCAGGAGCACGCCGATCCGCACCCGGGTGGGGCGGATGCCGAGGGCCCTGGACTGGTGATCCCCCATCTGCATCAGGGTGAGAGGGCGACAGAGCGCCAGTGTCAGCAGCAGGGCGGCCAGGGCGAAGGGGACCACGGTGAGTACCGCTTCCAGACTGGAGGCGGCAAGGGACCCTAAGTTCCAGAAGCGGAACTGCTCCAGCACCACCCGGTTGGAGAGCAGCAGGAAGTTGGAAAGACCGCCGAAGGTGGCGGAGAGGGCGACCCCTACCAGGATGAGCTTGAGGGGGTTGGAGCGCCCCACCATGAGGCCGAGGCCCAGCACGATGAGGTTGCCGAGCAGGGCCCCCATGCCGGACCAGAGCAGATACCCGTAGGCGGATTCGACGCCAAACCAGGTGAGGCCGATCACCAGAGCAAAGACGGCGCCGGCATTGACCCCGAGCAGGCCGGGTTCGGCCAGAGGGTTGCGGGTGGCACTTTGCAGCATGGAGGCCGCCAGGGAGAGTGATGCCCCCACCACCAGGGCTGCCAGGGTACGGGGCAGGCGCAGGGTATGGACTATCATGGCGAGCTTTTCATCGGCCACGAAGGCGGGATCGCCCATCAGGAAACCAGCGACCTCGCGGCCACCATAGACACCGGCCCCGGTGGCCAGTGACAGACAAATCAGCAGGAAGAGGAGCAGCACGCCGAGCCAGAACAGCCGAGCTTGGTATCTGAGCACTCAATGACTCCTTGAATTCGGGGAGGCAGAAACGCAAAAAGGGAGCCCCGCGACCGGGGCTCCCGCAGACAGGATGGATTACAGCTTGTAATCGACCCCTGCGTAGACGGTGCGACCTTCCAGGATGAAGTCGGCGTCGGTCGCCACCTCGTCACGCTGGGTGTTGGTGAGGTTGGTGATGCCGAGCTTGAAGTCCAGGGCCGGCGTGACGGTCCACTTGGTGTTCACGTCCAGGGTCTGGTAGTGCTTGGAGGTGAATGCCTGGGCGTTGCGGGCCGGCACCTTGATCACCTGGCTGCCGACATACTGCCAGGCCAGGTTGGCGCTGACCACGTCGCTCGCCTTCCAGTCCAGGCCGATGTTGCCGGTGTGATCCGGGGTCTTGGCCAGATCGTCACCCGTGCTCTTGTCTTCGGAGTCCAGCAGGGTCAGGTTGCCGGTCAGCTGCACGTTGTCCAGCACGTCGAACCAGCCGGTCAGCTCCAGCCCCTTGATGCGGGCCTTCTTGACGTTGAGGTAGGTCATGACGGTCGGACGGTAGCCCGGGCCCCACTGATCGCTCTGGATCAGATCCTCGATCTCGTTGTGGAAGCCGGTCACGCCTGCACCGAAGCGATCGGCGTTGTAGGCGGTGCCAAGCTCGTAGCTGACGGAGGTTTCCGGCTTCAGATCCGGGTTGCCTATCACCTTGCAGGCGCCGCGGCAGGCGGTGGTGGCGAATCCTTCGCTGGACTGGGCCAGGGTCGGGGCCTTGAACGCCTTGCCGGCGCCGCCCTTGATCACCCACTCGTCACTCAGGGAGTAGAGGGCGTAGGCACGGGGGCTGAACTCGTTGCCATAGGTCTCGTGGTGATCCAGACGGCCGGAGAGCGTCAGGGCCAGATCCCCAAAGCCGAACTCGTCTTGCAGGTAGAGGGCGCTCTGGCTCGCATCCACGCTGCCGTTCTGGATGCTGCGGCTGTGCTCCAGCTCGGTCTTGCGGAACTCTGCACCCGAGGTCAGCAGGTGATCCCCGAGGTAGCCGCTCAACTGGCCATCCACCGTGTTGTTGGTCTGGGTGATGTCGGCGGCACCACCGTTGAGCTGGGAGTCATCCATCAGATCGGTCTGCTCGAAGTAGTAACGAGCGCGGCTGTCGAAGTGTTCCCAACGGCCGTTGTGGGTCAGCCCCAGGCTCAGGCGATCGAGTTTCTGCACGTTGTGGGGGGTGGCCGGTGCGGTCGGGGCACGGGGCACGTTGTTGAAGTAGCTGTCCATGTCGTTCTGGTTGTAACCCAGATCGAAGTCGATGTCCTGGTTGTCGGCCACCAGCCACTTCAGGCTGGAGAGCACGTTGACCACTTCCCGTTTCTCCAGGGCGTCGGCATCCGGGTTGTTGGACTGCTCGCTCTTCCAGCGATCCCGCTGATAGCCCTCCACCACCACGCTGCCCAGCAGCTTGTTGTCGATCAGGGCGCCGGAGACGAAGGCGCTACCCTGGTTGGCATCCCCGCCATCCCCCTTGGTGGGCATGGTGTGGGTGTAGCCGACGGCCGCTTCGGTGTTCTCCTTGGCCTGGCGCAGGATCACGTTGACCACGCCGCCGAGGGCATCGGCCCCGTACAGGGAGGAGACGGGACCGCGGATCACTTCGATGCGCTCGATGGCGGCCATGGGGATGGAGCTTAAGTCGAAGTCGTTGCCAAAGGAGCTGCCCAGGGTCTCGCGGGCGTTGACCCGCTTGCCGTTGACCAGCAGCAGGGTGTAGTCACCGCCCATGCCGCGGATCTTGATCTCGTTGCGACCCGTGGGGTTGGTGCCGATGATGTTGACACCGGGCACGTGCTTGAGGGCATCGCCGATGTTGTTGACGTTCATCTTGTCCAGATCGGCGCGGGTGACCACGGAGACGCTGGCCGGGGCGGTCAGCTCGGTGTGCTTGGTCTGGGTGGCGGTGACCACCACCGTTTCGTTGGCCTTGACGGACTCGGCCTGGGCCAGGCCCGGTACGGCCAGCAGACCAAGGGAGAGCAGAATGGGGTTCAGTTTAAAGAGGCCGTGCTGCAACTGCATTGTCAAAAACTCCATGGATATAACTGAGGTTATGGGGTCCGGATTCTTCTGATCCGGTGCTCACTGACTTCCTTGTCTGGCGGTGCCAGAGGCAGGATTATTGTTATCTCTTGTGCTCTTCAGGCCCCGGATGAGGAACCAGACACCGGCGCAGGCCACCAGGGTGCACGCAATGTTGATCCAGGCCAGGGTGGGGAAACCGTGCAGGGCACCCCCCTCGTCGGAGACCAGATATCTGGCGGAGAGCAGGCTGCCGAGGCCCGCAGCCACATTGGTGACCGAGCCCTGGAAAGACATGAAGGCAGCGCGCTGGTGGGGGGCCGGAATGGCCGCCGTGACCGCGAGGGTGGTGCTGGCACGGGCGGAGCTCAGGGCCATGAAGAGGGTGAACAGCAGATAGAGAGGCAGGCCTGCCGGCAAGGCAAAGCCCACCAGGGTGATCAGGGCCAGGGCCAGGCTGGTGAGCAGGATGGCGCCCTGGGCGCGGCCCTGATCGATCCAGCCGCCGCACAGGCGCATGGTGGCCATGCTGGCAAGGCCGCCGCACAGATAGAGGCTGGCGATCTGCTCGCGCGGGAAACCCAGGTTGAACTGGAAGTAGTTGGCAAAGTGCGGAATGAGCAGGAAGTGGCCGAACATCTGCAGGCAGAGGATGAAGAGCGCTCCCTGGCAGAGTGGTGACCCCAGCAACTGGCGCATCCCCTGGCCTGCCGGGGCCCGGTTGACCGGCAGGGACGGCAGCCAGATGGCACACAGCAGGGCCAGCAGCAGGCCGCCTGCACCAAACAAGAGGAAGGGGCTCTGCCAGCCAGACCACTGGGCCAGCACGAGGGCCGCGGGCACGATCAGAATGGCGGCCAGGGAAAACGCCATACCCACGTAGGCGAGACGGCGGCCCCGCTCGGCGGGCGGTACCAGATCCAGCACCGCCGCCATCAGGATGGCCCCCAGGGGGCCGGCCACGCAGCCGGACAGGATGAAAAGCAGCAGCAGTGTCTGGCTATCCTCGGCCAGGGCGCAAGCCATCAAGAGCAGGAAGCGCAGGACCAGCAGTACCAGCAGGGCGGGTTTGCGGTTGACCCGATCGAGCCAGGGGGCGGCCAGGAGGCCCAGCAGAGCGGCGCCCAGGGTGGCGCCGCCGCTGAAGTAACCTGTCTGCTCCGGCAGCATCCCCAGGCGGGTTACCAGTTCCGGGCCAAGGGGCATCACCATCATCATGCAGCCCATGGAGAGCATGTTGATGAGCAGCGCCAGGTGGATGGCGGCAGGGGTGGATGCGACGGATTCTGGCTTCATCAGAGGCTGACTCGAAAAAATGAGTCCGAATTGTATCCGAGGGTTTTTGTTGTGACAACAAATGATAACCATTTTTATTTGTATTGATTGGTATCTTAACGAGTCTTTATCAGGTGCCTCTGTATGGGGTTGCATACCAGGCCCGTTGCAATCGGGGCGCCATGGACCATGATGGCAGGAAGCGAGAGGGTGGCGGTGAACGCCGGGAGGAGAAGATGCGCGCTGGATCAGGGTATTGGGGGCTGGGGTGCTGCCTGTTGCTGGCATTGCCCCTGAGGGCCGAAGTGAAGGTCATACCGGTATTCGAGGCGGATGCCGCGGTGCAGACGCTCAAGGAGATCTACCCGGATCTCGGGGTGAGCGCCATGGGCAACCAGCTGGTACTGAGCGGAACCCCCGCCCAGTTGCAGGAGGCCGAGCGTACCCTGGCGCAAGTGAACCAGCCGCCCCAAAGCCTGCTCATCGAGTGGCGGGTGGATGGCGCTTCCAGCAGTCAGCAGGCCGGAGTGGGGCTGGGCCTGGATGCCAAACGGCAGTGGCTGCTGGAGGGGGATGCCCGGCACTATGAACGCAGCCAGAGTGACAACTGGCAGGTGCGTGGCCTCTCCGGGCGGCCCGTGCTGTTGCAGATGGGGTCCTATCAGCCGGTCACCTTTTACCAGTGGCAGGGGGGAAGGGTGGTGGGCATGATGCCGCTGATGAACGGTCTCTACGCCACCGCGACCCTGATAGGGGACAGGGTGCAGGTGGCCCTCAGCAGTGAACAGGCAAGAGTGGAGCGAGGCAACATACACACCGGCCAGAGTGCCACCGAGGTGAGCGGCGCCCCGGGCCAGTGGCTGACGGTGGGGGAGCTTTCCACAACCCAAGGCAGCCGGGAGGCCGCGATCGCCAATCCATCAGGCATGGGCAGGGCCAGCGGCAGCGAGCGCCAGACCCTGCAGATCCGGGTCACGCGCCAGTGAACCAGCCTGTCAGTGGGGCTGATCCAGAGCGTAATCCCGCAACTGGCGGCTTCTTAGCAGATACCAGAGCGCCCAGAGGCTGGCGATGAGCACCAGGGCGGTGGGCCAGTTGAACGACCACTGCTGCAGATTGAGGCTGTGCAGTTGCATCACCAGGCCGCTCGCGGTGGAGCAAAGCAGCAGAGCGCGGCTGTGGCGTCTGAGCCAGGCTCTGGCACTGTGGGTCTGGCGATGGGTGCCGCCGCAGGCGAGCAGCGCCAGCATGGCGGGCACGTCCGTCAGCAGGCTGACATAGAGGGTGAGCTTGTCCGGGTAGAAGAGGGTCAGGATGGCGCTGCCACTCTCCCGGGTGACCCCCGCCATCAGAAACAGCCAGACCGAGCGGGTCAGCAAGAGGGCGATGGGCCAGAACCAGAGCGGGGGGCGCAACTGGCCGTGATCGTCGTAACGGTGTTCGGGGTAGAGGGTCATGGTGGCCCGGTATCCATTCATGCAGTGCGAGTGATGAAGGGGATATGGGGCACAGGGCAGGCCATTGCAAGGCCGGCAACGGCCGGGAATTAATCGGGGGGCCATGCCCCCCAATCCGCAGTCTTTAGTTGCCGGGTTCCGGCGTCACAGCCAGCCTTTTCGCTTGAAGAAGAGACCGGTGCCCAGCGATGACATCACCATCAGCACCAGGGAGAGGGGATAGCCGTATTCCCAGGCGAGCTCCGGCATGCGGCCAAAGTTCATGCCATAGATGCTGGCGATAAGGGTCGGCGGCAGGAAGATGACCGCGGCTACCGAGAAGATCTTGATCACCTTGTTCTGCTCCAGATTGGTCACCCCCATGGAGGCCTCCAGCTGGAAGTTGATCTTGTCGAACAGGAACTGGGTATGGGGCAGCAGGGATTCCACGTCGTGCAGCATCTCGTCGATCCACTTGTTCTGCTCCCCCGTCATGCGCTGGCGCAGACTGCGTTTGAGAAAGCGCAGGGCGCGGCGGGTATCGTGCAGGGAGAGACGGATCTGGCCGTTGGCCTCTTCCTGGGCCATCAGCTCCTTGAGCATGGGGTTGATCTGGTCCGGCTCGAAGATCTGATCGGCGGTGTTCTCCAGGGTCTTGTACCCATCCTCGATGAGATCCGAGAGGTACTCCACCTTGAGGTTCTGCACCTCCAGCAGGATGTCGAGGGCGTCTTCGACCTCTAGCCTGTCCTGACGCATGTAGTGGCGCAGCAGACGCACCAGGCCGATGTCATCCTCGCGGATGCTGATCAGCAGGTTGTTGCGCAGGGTAAAAGAGACGTGCACACCCTTGGTGTCGCGACCGATGCGCTGGGGAAACAGGGAGTGGATGTGCAGACCGTCGGTGTCCCAGTAGAAGCGGGCGGATGCCTCGATGTCATCGAGCTCCTCCTTGTCCGGCACCTCCTCCAGGAACAGGCCCGTCAACCATTCTCGCTCCGCAGTGTCCGGCTTGTAGGCATCCAGCCAGACGGTGTTGTCGGGAACGATGTCATCCGGCCCGAGCGTGACTATGTCCAGCACCTTGTTGTTGAGAATGTAGGCGGTGATCATCTGTCCCCCCTTAAGAAGTCATGGGTAATCAGGGATGGTTGCACAGGTTCATGCGGCCTTAGATCGCACGGAAAGCGATCCCATGAAATAGCATAACGAGGCCGATGGACAACCTGAATGCGGCGAACTATACAGGGGCGGGACCCGCTTGTCAGGGCCTATTCATCGGGGGTTCAGCCTGTTCGCTCAAAAAAACGGCGAGGTCGGATCAGCCGTGGCGACCACGATGCGGGCGATCCCGGCGTCGCCTCCTTTGTTCGCCCTAGAGTGGAGGAGGGCCCGGGCTCACCGGCGGGAATGGCGGGTTGCTGGTCGCCCTGCGACAGCCCCCGGCCAAGCGCAGGAAACGGTCTCCGGGCGGTGTTCCGGGGCTGCGTCTCCTTGTTATCTGCTCTGGTGTGCGTGGGCAAGCCTGTTACAGATTGGGGTAGTTGGGGCCCGAGCCGCCCTGGGGCGGCGTCCAGACGATATTCTGGCTGGGATCCTTGATGTCGCAGGTTTTGCAGTGAATGCAGTTGGCGGCGTTGATCTGCAGCCTTGGCCGGGTATCCCCATCGAGGATCTCGAACACCCCCGCCGGGCAGTAGCGCTGGGCGGGTTCGGCCCAGGTGGGCAGGTTGACCTCGACCGGAATGCGCGCGTCCTGAAGGGTCAGGTGACAGGGTTGATCCTCGTCGTGGCTGGTGCTGGCCAGATAGACGGAGGAGAGCTTGTCGAAGCTGAGCTTGCCGTCGGGTTTGGGGTAGTCGATGGGCTGGCAACGGCTGGCCAGGCGCAGCTGGCGGTAATCCGGTTCCTTGTCCAGCAGAGTAAAAGGAGAGGTCAAGGCAAAGAGTCGTTGCTCCAGCCAGTTGAAGGCGCCGCCGAGCCAGGGGCCGAAGCGGTGCAGTGCGGCCCCAACGTTGCGGGCCCTCTTCAGTTCCCGGGTCAGCCAGCTTTGCAGCAACGCGTCCTGAAACTCGGCCAGATCCCGTCCCCCTTCATCCCCTCCTCGCAGTGCCATGGCGACCGTCGCGGCCGCCACCATGCCGGACTTCATGGCGGTGTGGATCCCCTTGATGCGGGAGAAGTCCAGGGTGCCCGCATCACAGCCGATGAGCAGGCCGCCGGGAAAGTGCATGCGCGGCAATGAATGCCAGCCCCCCTTGGTGATGGCCCGCGCGCCGTAGCTGATGCGCTCGCCCCCCTGCAACGTTGCCGCGATGAGGGGGTGGTGCTTGAGACGCTGGAATTCGTCAAAGGGGCTGAGCCAGGGATTCTGGTAGTTGAGATCGACGATAAGGCCGACCGCCACCTGATCCTGGGCCAGATGATAGAGATAGAAGCCCCCCTGACTCTTGTTGCCCTTTCCCTCCCCAAGGGGCCAGCCGCTGCCATGGAGCACCCGCCCAGGATGGGATTGTCCCGCAGGCACCTGCCACACCTCCTTGAAGCCGATGGCGTAATGCTGTGGTTGGGCGGCATTTTCCAGATGGAATCGGGCGATCAGCTGTTTGCCGAGGTGGCCGCGCGCCCCTTCGGCAAACAGGGTATAGCGGCCATACAGGGCCATGCCGGGCACGTGATCCGGCTTGGGGTTGCCCTCCTTGTCGAGGCCCAGATCGCCGGTCACCACCCCGCGTACCCGGCCCTCTTCCACGATGAGGGTGCTCGCCGCAAAGCCCGGGTAGATCTCGACACCGAGGGCCTCGGCCTGCTTGCCGAGCCAGCGGCAGAGGGTGCCGAGGCTGATGATGTGGCTGCCGTCGTTGTGCATGCGGGGTGGCACCGCCCAGTGGGGCAACTGCAGGGAGCGGCTGTCGCTTTGCAGCAGATGGACCTGATCATCCGTCACCGGCACGCCGAGGGGGGCCTCCTGCCAGCTCTCTGGCAGCAGCTCCCTGAGGGCGACGGGATCGAGCAGGGCGCCGGAGATGAGGTGGGCGCCTATCTCGGCCCCCTTCTCCAGCAGGCAGACCGAGAGGGCCGGGGCCTGCTGCTTCAATGCGATGGCGGCGCTCAGGCCTGCCGGGCCGCCACCGACGATGACGACATCAAATTCCATTGCTTCGCGTTCCATCTTGCCTCTGCGCTCGACTTGGCCTAGGGTAGTGCTGGTAGTTTACGTAAACGTAAACCACTTTGTCAGCAGAAAAGTGAGTGACGACAAGGTGGACCCACACAACAGGTATGAGGGATGACCGCCATGAAGCTGCTGGTCGCAGTCAAACGGGTCGTTGATTACAACGTCAGGATCCGGGTCAAGGGGGATGGCTCCGATGTGGAGCTCGCCAATGTGAAGATGGGCATCAACCCGTTTTGTGAAATCGCGGTGGAGGAGGGGGTCAGGCTGCGGGAAGCCGGCGTGGCATCCGAGCTGGTGGTGGTGACCTTCGGCCCCGAGGCGGCGGCCGAGCAGTTGCGCCATGCCCTGGCGCTGGGGGCGGATCGGGCGCTGCACTATGTTGCCGGCGAGACCCTGACTCCGCTCACCGTGGCCCGGGCCCTGCAAACGGTGTGCGGGCAGGAGCAGCCCGACTTGGTGCTGCTCGGCAAACAGTCCATCGATTCCGACAACAACCAGGTGGGGCAGATGCTCGCCGCTCTCAATGACTGGCCGCTTGCCACCTTCGCTTCCGCCATCAGGCTGGTGGAGGGGGAATTGCAGGTGACCCGCGAGATAGACGGTGGTCTCGAGACCCTCGGCATGGCGCTGCCCGCCGTGGTGACCGTGGACTTGCGCCTCAACGAGCCGCGTTTCGCCTCCCTCCCCAACATCATGAAGGCCAAGCGCAAGCCGCTGGAGAGCCAGCCGTTCGCCGCCCTCGGGGTGGTGCCGGCCGACCAGACACGGCAGCTCGGGGTGATGGCGCCGCCGGTGCGCAGCGCCGGCATCAGGGTGGGCTCGGTGGACGAGCTGCTGGACAAGCTCAAGCACGAAGCCCGGGTGCTCTGATGGGCAGGGGCATGAGAGGGATGCCTCCCGCAGGCGTGAGCGCCATGCATGGGGCAGCGGCCCCGGGGAGCAAGGGATCAATGGATGACATGAAGGTGCTGCCATGAGCGTACTTGTGATTGCGGAACATCATCAGGGGCGGATCGCCGACAACCTGGCCCAGCTGGTCACGGCGGCGGGGCGCCTGGGGGGCGAGGTGCATCTCTTGCTGCTGGGGCAGGGGCTGACGGAGGCGGGGGAGCAGGCCGCCGCCCTCACGGGGGTAAACCGGGTGCTGCTGGCGGAACATCCCATGCTGGCGGAGGGGCTCAACGACGGGGTAGACAGACTGCTCGCCGAGGTGGCCAGGGACTACCAGCACTGCCTGATGGCGGCCAGCAGCCAGGGCAAGGATCTGCTGCCGCGGGTGGCAGCCAGGCTCGGGGTGGAGATGATCGCCGAGGTGACCGGCATCGAGGGGCCCGACACTTTCCTGCGTCCCATCTATGCGGGCAACGCCATCGCCCGGGTGGCGAGCAGCGCCCCCATCAAGGTGCTCACCGTGCGGCCCACCGCGTTCGCCAAGGCCGGGTCCGGGGAGGAGCGTGCCGTGATGGAATCGCTGCCGGTGGGCGAGGTGCGCTGCCGTACCCGGCTCATCGAGCGGCGTGCGGTGCGCTCCGCCAGACCCGAGCTCGGGGCGGCCCGGGTGGTGGTCTCCGGCGGGCGGGCACTCGGCTCGAAAGAGCACTTTGCCCTCATCGACGCCCTGGCGGACAAGCTGGGGGCTGCCGTCGGGGCATCGCGGGCCGCCGTGGATGCGGGTTATGTCTCCAACGACCTGCAGGTGGGGCAGACCGGCAAGGTGGTGGCCCCCGAGCTCTACATCGCGGTGGGCATCTCGGGCGCCATCCAGCATCTGGCGGGGATGAAGGAGTCCAAGGTGATCGTCGCCATCAACAAGGACGCGGAGGCCCCCATCTTCCAGGTGGCGGACTACGGTCTGGTGGGGGATCTCTTCACCCTGCTGCCGGAGCTCACCGCCAAGCTGTAAATTTGCCACAAAGGGGCGAAGAAAGCCGTCCGTGCTGTCTCGCCCCCGTTTCCATGCATATTCTCTGCAAGCCCTGGTCCGTTCAGGGCTTTTGTCTGATGAGTGCCCGGTGGCGCCAGGGCAAAAGGTTGCGCTGGATCCCAAAAAGCCTTTGCCCCCACGGGGGGCTGTCGTGTAAAAACGTTCGAGTCACCGATCACACACATCCATTCACGGAAAGCGTCATGAGCAAACAGATTTACAACTTCTGCGCCGGCCCCGCCATGTTGCCGGTTGAAGTCATGGAGCGCGCCCAGCGCGAATTTTGTAATTTCCAGGGGCTGGGAGCCTCGGTCATGGAGCTTTCCCATCGCGGCAAGCCCTATATGGCGGTCGCCGAGAAGGCCGAAGCGGACCTGCGCGACCTGCTGGCGGTGCCGGACAACTACAAGGTGCTCTTCATGCACGGCGGTGGCCGCGGCCAGTTCTCCGCCGTGCCCATGAACCTGCTGGGTGGCGCCAACAAGAAGGCGGATTACCTGGTGACCGGCGTCTGGGCCCAGAGCGCCGTGGATGAAGCCCAGAAATACGGTGACATCCAGACCTTCCAGGGGGTGGCCAAGAATGAGCAGGGGGTCTCCCACCTGCTGCCGACGCCGGCGTTTCGCGCCGATGCCGCCTATGTGCACTACTGCCCGAACGAAACCATCGATGGCATCGAGATGTTCGACATCCCGGCCACCGGCGATGTGCCCCTGGTGGCGGATCTCTCCTCCACCATCCTCTCCCGTCCCCTCGACGTGAGCCGCTTCGGCATCCTCTACGCCGGTGCCCAGAAGAACATCGGCCCCTCTGGTCTGGCCATCGCCATCGTGCGCGACGACCTGCTGAACCAGGCCCGTGCCGATGTGCCGTCCATCTTTGACTACCAGCTCACCGCCAAGAACGACTCCATGTTCAACACACCCCCCACCTACGCCTGGTACCTGGCCGGTCTGGTGTTCGAGTGGCTCAAGGAGCAGGGTGGCCTGGCGGCGATGGAAGCACGCAACAAGGAGAAGGCCGACTTCCTCTACGGCTACCTCGATCAGTCGAGCTTCTATGGCAACAAGGTGGATGTGGCCTGCCGCTCCCGCATGAACGTGCCCTTCCAGCTGAAAAACGAGGCTCTGGACAAGCTGTTCCTGGCGGAGTCGGAAGCGGCCGGTCTGCTGGCCCTCAAGGGACACCGCATCGTCGGTGGCATGCGCGCCAGCCTCTACAACGCCATGCCCCTGGAAGGGGTCAAGGCCCTGGTCAGCTTTATGGATGACTTTGCCAAACGCCACGGTTGAGGCGTGTCTCCCCATTGCCAGACGCCGGGGACTCCCCGGCGTCTGTTTTTCAGACCCATCCTGACCCAGGCTGCCGTCTCCCGCGGTCGTGCCACTGTCGAACTTGCCGCGGGGGACGCGGGCTGTTAACGTCCGGTCAGGTGATTTAATTGAGATCGAACAGGAAGTCTATGAATTCGTTGCGTTTGGAACCCATTTCTAGTGTGGCCGGGGTGGTCAATCTGCCCGGCTCCAAGAGTGTCTCTAACCGGGCCCTGCTGCTGGCGGCCCTGGCCCGGGGCACCACCCGGCTGACCAACCTGCTCGACAGCGATGACATCCGCCACATGCTGGCGGCGCTGACCCAGCTCGGCGTCAAGTACAAGCTCTCCGCCGACAAGACCGAGTGCACCGTGCACGGTCTGGGTCGCAGCTTCGCGGTCTCGGCACCGGTCAACCTGTTCCTCGGCAATGCCGGTACTGCCATGCGCCCCCTGTGCGCCGCCCTGTGCCTGGGCTCCGGCGAGTACACCCTGGGCGGCGAGCCGCGCATGGAAGAGCGCCCCATCGGCCATCTGGTGGATGCCCTGCGCGAAGCGGGTGCCCACATCCAGTACCTGAAGAAAGATGGCTATCCGCCCCTGGTGGTGGATGCCAAGGGGCTCTGGGGTGGCGATGTCCACATCGACGGTTCCGTCTCCAGCCAGTTCCTGACGGCGTTCTTGATGGCGGCCCCCATGGCGGCCGGCGACACCCGCATCCACATCAAGGGGGAGCTGGTCTCCAAGCCCTACATCGACATCACCCTGCACATCATGAAGCAGTTCGGGGTGGTCATCGAGCACGACGACTACAAGGTGTTCTACATCAAGGGCAACCAGACCTATGTCAGCCCGGGGGACTTCCTGGTGGAAGGGGATGCCTCCAGCGCCTCCTACTTCCTCGCGGCGGGCGCCATCAAGGGCAAGGTGCGGGTTACCGGCATCGGCAAGCACAGCATCCAGGGGGACATCCACTTCGCCGACGTACTGGAGAAGATGGGGGCCCGCATCACCTGGGGCGATGACTTCATCGAGGCCGAGCAGGGGCCGTTGCACGGCATCGACATGGACATGAACCACATCCCGGATGCGGCCATGACCATCGCCACCACGGCGCTGTTTGCCGAGGGCACCACCACCATCCGCAACATCTACAACTGGCGGGTGAAGGAGACCGACCGCCTGCACGCCATGGCGACCGAGCTGCGCAAGCTGGGCGTGGAAGTGGAGGAGGGGCACGACTTCATCACCGTGATCCCGCCCGCACAGCTGACCCACGCGGCCATCGACACCTACAACGATCACCGCATCGCCATGTGCTTCTCCCTGGTGGCGCTCTCCGATACGCCGGTCACCATCAATGATCCGGGTTGCACTTCCAAGACCTTCCCGGACTACTTCGACAAGCTGGCCAGCGTCAGTCAGGCCTGAGCCCTTTCGGCCCGCTTCGTGCGGGCCTTTTCATCTCTGCCCCCCGCTTTTTTCATGCCTCCTAGCAGCATTATGCAAACTTGCAAGGTGCGATAATAAAATTCCTTGTCGAAGAATGTAATTTTCTATTTACACCGACCCGGCACAGGGCTAGATTGAGATCTCTTTATCGCAGTCATCTAGCAGGAAACTTGGTCATGCAGCATCAAACCGACGACGTTCGTATCAGTGAAATCAAAGAGTTATTGCCCCCGGTTGCGGTGCTTGAGAAGTTTCCGGCGACCGACACCGCCTCGGCCACCGTGTTTGAATCCCGTCAGGCCATCCACAACATCCTGGCCGGCGACGATGATCGCCTGCTGGTGGTGATCGGCCCCTGCTCCATCCACGATCCGGTCGCCGCCCTGGAATACGGCAAACGCCTCAAGGTGCTGCGCGACGAGCTGAAAGATCAGCTGGAGATCGTGATGCGGGTCTACTTCGAAAAACCCCGTACCACAGTGGGCTGGAAGGGGCTGATCAACGACCCCTACCTCGACAACAGCTGCCAGATCAACGACGGCCTGCGCCTGGGTCGCAAGCTCTTGCTGGATCTCAACGACATGGGGCTGCCGACCGCCTCCGAGTTCCTCGACATGATCACCCCGCAATACGTGGCGGATCTGATGAGCTGGGGTGCCATCGGCGCCCGTACCACCGAATCCCAGGTACACCGCGAGCTGGCCTCCGGTCTCTCCTGCCCGGTGGGCTTCAAGAACGGCACCGACGGCACCATCAAGGTGGCCATCGACGCCATCGGCGCCGCCAGCGCCCCGCACCACTTCCTGTCGGTGACCAAGTACGGGCACTCCGCCATCGTCTCGACCGCTGGCAACCCGGACTGTCACATCATCCTGCGCGGTGGCCGCGAGCCCAACTACAGCGCCCGTCACGTGGATGAGGTGGTGAGTGGTCTGGACAAGGCCGGTCTGCCCCAGAAAGTGATGATCGACTTCAGCCACGCCAACAGCAGCAAGCAGTTCAAGAACCAGATGCTGGTGGCCGAGGACGTGGCCGGTCAGCTGCGTGCCGGCAGCAAGGCGGTGTTCGGCGTCATGGTGGAGAGTCACCTGGTGGAAGGGCGTCAGGATCTGGTGGACGGGTGCGAGCTCACCTTCGGCCAGAGCATCACCGACGCCTGCATCGGCTGGGCCGATACCGAGGTGCTGCTGCGCAACCTGGCGGACGCTGTGGCCGCTCGCAACGCCCTCTGAGCCCAAGGCGCCCCGTTGGCGGGGCAATAAAAAAGCGCGACCCTGGGTCGCGCTTTTTGTTTGGCCATCTCTCGGCAGGTCGCGGTTTACTTGGCCCGCTCCTGGTGGCCGCGCAGGCGGATGTTGATCATCTCCACCACCAGCGAGAAGGCCATGGCGAAGTAGATGTAACCCTTGGGAATGTGCAGATCCAGCCCTTCGGCCATCAGCGCCACCCCGACCAGGATAAGGAAGGAGAGGGCCAGCATCTTGATGGTGGGGTGGGTATCGACGAAGTCGCCGATGGCCTTGGCGGCAAACATCATGACGCCGACGGCGATGATGATAGCCAGCACCATGACAGGGACATGATCCGCCATGCCCACGGCGGTGATGACGGAGTCCAGGCTGAAGATGATGTCGAGGATGGCGATCTGCACCAGGGTGGACAGGAAGCCCGCGGTCTTGCTCACCACACCCGCCTCTTCGGCGGCCCCTTCCAGGCTCTGGTGGATCTCGTGGGTGCTCTTGGCGATGAGGAACAGACCCCCCACCAGCAGGATGAGATCCCGTCCCGAGATGGCTTCCCCCAGCACGGTGAAGAGGGGCTCGGTGAGGCGCATCACCCAGGCCAGGGAGAGCAGCAGCAGGATGCGGGTGCCCATGGCGAGCCCCAGCCCCAGGATGCGCGCTTTCTGGCGCTGGGCTTCCGGCAGGCGACCCACCAGGATGGAGATGAAAATGATGTTGTCGATGCCGAGCACGATCTCTAGCAGGGTCAGGGTGGCGAGCGCGACCCAGGCGGAGGGGTCAGCAATCCATCTTAAATGCGAAAGGGGACTCCCTCCGACGTAGGTGGGAGGGGAATTTCGCCGGGGCGTCAGCCCCGCTGGTTTTGAATGTATTGCTTGATCACCTCCAACGGTGCTCCGCCGCAA
>NZ_JBLUXC010000029.1:0-49143 GCF_048276795.1 Aeromonas sp. PS2Canimalfood6 | reverse complement strand
GCTCAAAGGCAGAAGGCAGTTTTTCGCCAGCATCCAGAATGCGTTTGGTTTCTGCCAGCCCGTGATTCCAGACATAACGAGCACAACCGCCCAACTGGCGCAGGCGTTGCGCTTGTTGGGCGGTCGGTTCGAGTCGGAACTTGTAGGCTTTCAGAATTTGCATTTAGCGCTCAGTGTGTAGCATTATCACCATATCTATGGTGCCCGATTGAGTGAAAGAATGCAATTCACTAAAATTAATAAATCACGCCATGCAGCCTACATTTTGCACGTACATTTGGTGTTTATCACCAAGTATCGAAAGCCGACATTGGGGGAGCTGCATCACGCTTCATTCGGTCAGTGTGCGGTAGAGATTTGCAGAGATTTTGGTGCGGAACTGAAAGAGTGTGACGGAGAGGCTGATCATGTTCACATGCTGATAGAGTACGGCCCAACAGTGCAGCTATCGGTGCTGGTGAACTCGTTAAAGGCGGTCACATCAAGGCGACTGCGTAATGAATTTCTGGACTTGAGGGGTGCTTACAGCAAACCCGTACTCTGGTCACGCTCTTACTTTGTGGGCTCTTGCGGCGGTGCGCCGTTAGAGGTGATCAAGCAATACATTCAAAACCAGCGGGGCTGACGCCCCGGCGAAATTCCCCTCCCACCTACGTCGGAGGGAGTCCCCTTTCGCATTTAAGATGGATCCAGACCCACAGCCAGCAGGAGATGAGTTACCCCGCCCTGCACGGCTTCCTGTGCGCCCGTCTGGCGGGGCCCGTAGCCCCCGACTGGCAAGATCCGCTGGCCGGCCTGCTGCCTCATGATGCAGCGCTGGACGAGAAGAGTGCCGAGGCGCTGCATCACCTGATCGCCGAGCTGGAAGCCCAGGCCGACGACGCGCAGCTGGCCCTGCCGAGCCAGTGTCGCCTCTCTACCGACAACCCGGAGCAGGTGTTTGACAAGCGCCATCCTCTGGGCCAATGGAGCTATGGCTTCAGTCAGGGGGTGGCCTGCTGGCCGGCGCCGACCGACCTGAACGATCCGGCGACCCGCCATCGCTTCAGCCTGGTGGCCGAGCTCTGCCTGTTTCGCGACAAGCCCATGGCCATGATGCTGCACCAGGCTGCGGCCAGCGAGCTCCCCTTCCTCGATTTTTGCAAACGTCAACGCCAGCAGATGAAGACGGCCCTCAACCTCCTGCTCGGCCAGGATCACTACGAGGCCGAGCCTGAAGAGAGCCCGTCCCTGGACAACGAGCAGACTCGCCAGTGGCAGCAGTGGTTCGAGCTGGCGGCAGAGAGCCGCAATCCCCTCCCTCGCCTTGGCTGGTTCGAGCGCATCATTGCCGATGCCAACCTCCTGTTCGATGAGGCATTCTGGCAAGCCCACGCGGGCCATGGCTGGCAGGTCCCCGAGGCACGCCCTCTGATCGCGGCCAGGGCCGGTCGAGCCGATTGCCTGCTGCGACTTGGGCAGCTTGGGCAGGCACGGGATGAGTACCTGGCCCTGCTCGCCCTCTGCCGCGCCGACGAGCCCGCTTGCCGCCACCCCCTCTCCACCCTCTATGCCTGGCAAGGGGAATGGGATGCCCTGCAACAACTGCTGGTGCGCTTTGATGAAGCCTCCTGCTGGCTGCTCTACAACAAGGCCTTGATGAGCTTTGTCTGCGAAGGGGAAGCGGCGGCGCGCCCTCATCTGGCGGCGGCAATGGAGGTCAATCCCCATGTGCCCGCCACTTTGCTGGGCCAGCGCCGCTTGCCCAAGCAGGAGCCTCGCCGCTGGCAGGGCGGCAGCCGTGACGAGGCGGCGCTCTACGCCTTGCAGAGTCGCGAGGCCTGGCTGACCCACAACGCCTTGATATGGCTGCGAAAGAGTGCGGGCAAGCAGGCCAGTTGAGACCCCAATTGCCGATTCGATGACAGAACACGTGCGCAAACGCACATTTTTCTGGTGACTGGTCAGACAAATGCCCCTGTGTTACGTATCATCAAGGCCAAAGTATCAAGAGAAACTGCACCCGATGCAGCCGCCACAGCAGGATGTCATATGTCGAAGATCATTGAGCTGCTCGCGCACTACCCTCCTTATCAGCTGGTTCACGCCGCTGAGATGGTGCGCGATACCTTTGAACAGTTTTATCAGCAGCGGTACCAACTCACCGTGCCCCAGTGGCGCCTGATGATGGTGCTCGGCCCCCACTACCCCATCAGCCAGAAGGAGCTGGTGGAGGCGAGCGGCATGGACAAGGTACGGATCTCCCGCGAGATCCATCGTCTGGTGGAGAAAGGCATCCTGTTCACCGAGAACAGCGTGCAGGACAAGCGCATCAGCCTGGTCTCCTTCACCCCGGCGGGGCTCACCTTGTTCCAGCAGCTCAAGACGGAGGCGGGAAGCTGGCAGCACACTCTCACCGACTATCTGCCGGCCGAGGCGCGCCAGAGCATTCGCCTGCACCTGCAGAGCGTCAGCGATGCCATCGAACAACTTCACCTGCTGGACAACGAGCAACCCTCATGAAGCTGAACAACTTTGCCACCATGGATGTCAACATGCTGCTGAGCCTGGTCAACATGCAGTTGCGTGATCACTACGAGGATCTCGATGATCTTTGCCGGGCGCAGGATCTCGACAAGGAGGCCCTGGTCGCCAGGCTGGCCAGCGGCGATTTCCACTATCAGGAAGATCAGAAGCAGTTCAGATAGGGATCCGGATCACAACCCGACCCATGCCGCTGGCTCCGTCGGCAAAAGCTGCTAAGGTGGTGGCTACCCGGTCCGTTGATGTTCGCAAGAGGTATGGATACATCTTGTTGTCACAGACCGCGGTTAGCCTCTCGTTCACCACCCGCAGCCAAGGATGACCCATGATGCGCCTCATTCGACCAACCAGCCTGATCACCCTCTGCACATTGCTGGTGATCAGCCTCTTCCTCCCCCAGGTCCCCAACAGCGCCGAGCAGTGGCTCACCACCCTGCTGCTGGCCTCCCTGGTGGCGGTCTTTCTGATGGTCGGCAGCGGCTGCCGCCACTTCCTGCGCGAATAACGACGCCAGAGCGTGATGCCTGCGCAAAAACAACAACGCAGCCCGAGGGCTGCGTTGTTGTTTCAGGATACTGGGGGCCAAGGCCCCGAGTCGCATCAGTAAGCCAGGGTTTCCAGCTGCTCCTTGGCCTGCTCGATCCCCTTGGCTTGCGCCTCCGGCCCCATGCCCATGCCTTCGGCATAGATGAAGTCCACTTCGTTGATGCCGATGAAGCCCAGCACGGTACGCATGTAGGGGGTCACCAGGTCGGTGGCATTGCCCACGTGCATGCCGCCACGGGGGCTGACCACCAGGGCGCGGGTGTTCTCCACCAGGCCGACCGGACCGGTCTCGGTGTAACGGAAGGTCACGCCGGCACGGGCCACCAGATCGATCCAGTTCTTCAGCTGGGTCGGGATGTTGAAGTTGTACATGGGGGCCGCGATGATCACCAGATCGCTCGCCTTGAGCTCGGCGACCAGCTCGTCGGACTGGGCCAGCACCGCTTGCTGACGCTCGTTCAGGTTCTCGCCACCACGCAGGCCCATGGCCAGCTCGCCGTCCAGCACCGGCAGGTTCAGGGTCGCCAGATCGCGTACCTGGATGGTGTCACCCTGGCGCTCGGCCAGGTAGCCGTCGATCAGGGCGTTGGATTGGGAATACTGGCCCAGGATGCTGGACTTCAGAACGAGGATATTGGCCATGGTGAAACTCCATTTGATTGTCAATTGAACAGCCAGGCTGTCGATGGAGGTCACTATAAAGACTGGCATTAAAGCCTGATAGCGAAAATAGATGCTCAAGTCATTCAAAAAATTTGATGTCTGTGCATTTCCTCGGCAGAGAGGGGCTCATCAAACTCCGCACCCTTGGCATGACAAACGATTGCCGTTATGATCCGCCGCACTTTTTGTACGTGATCCGGATCTCATGACCTCCTCCCGCAGGCACTCCCCCTTTGCCGGCGCCGTCTGGATGATGGTGGCAGGCCTCTGCTTCGCCGCCGTCAACAGCCTGAGCCAGTATGTCAGCTTCACGCTCGGCCTCCCCTCGACCCAGGTCGCCTTTCACCAATATCTGATCGCCCTGGTCTGCCTGCTGCCCTGGCTGGTGCGCCACGGTCTGCGCCAGTCCCTGATGACGAACCAGCTGCGCCTGCACCTGCTGCGGGTCGCCCTTGCGGTGACCGGCATCCAGTTCTGGCTCTGGGCCCTGGCGGTCCCCGTCCCCATCTGGCAGGGGATCGCGCTCTTGATGACCTCCCCCCTGTTTGCCACCCTGGGATCAGCCCTCTTTCTCAAAGAGCAAGTGAGCCGGGCCCGCATTCTCGCGACCCTGGCGGGGTTTGTGGGCGCCATGCTGATCCTGGCACCCTGGACCGACGACTTCACCCTGGCCTCCCTGCTGCCGGTGGCGGCCGCCCTCTTCTGGGCAGGCTACTCCTTGCTGGTGCGCTATCAGGCGGCCAGCGAGTCGTCCCACACCATCGTCGTCTACCTGCTCGTCTTCAGCACCCCGTTCAACGCCATGCTGGCAATCCCTGAATGGCAGTGGCCAAGCGAAACCCAGTGGCTGCTGGTGGCCGCCTCTGGCGTACTGTCGGCACTGGCCCAGATGTCCATCGCCCGCGCCTACAGCGTGGCGGAGGCCTCCTTCGTGCAACCTTTTGATTTTGCCAAGCTGCCCATGAACGTGCTGGCCGGCTGGCTGGTATTTGGCTGGGCGCCCCCCGGTCGCTTGTGGCTGGGGGCGGCCATCATCATCGGCGCCATCACCCTGCTCACCCATCTGGAGCAGCGCGCCCACCCACCCACTTCCTGAGGTACGCCATGCGTACCTCTTTTTTTGCTCACCCGGATCAGCCCTGCTGACCACCGACCTCAGGAGAGATCAGATGTTTGGAACCGCCACCCGCCCCACTGCGACCCGCGCCCTGCTGCTGGGATCAGGCGAACTCGGCAAGGAGGTCGCCATCGAGCTGCAGCGGCTCGGTATCGAGGTGATCGCCGCCGACCGCTATGCCAACGCCCCCGCCATGCAGGTGGCCCACCAGGCCCGCGTGCTGGACATGCTGGATGGTGCCGCCCTGCGCGCCCTGGTGGCCGAGGTCAAGCCCGACCTCATCATCCCCGAGATTGAAGCCATCGCCACCGACACCCTGGCCGCCCTCGAGCAGGAAGGGGTCAAGGTGGTGCCCAATGCCCGCGCCACCCAGCTCACCATGAACCGGGAGGGGATCCGTCGCCTCGCCGCCGAAACCCTGGGACTGCCCACCTCTGCCTACCGCTTTGCCCAGAGCAAGGAGGAGTTTGTGGCCTCCGTCGAGGCCATCGGCTTGCCCTGCGTGGTAAAACCGGTGATGAGCTCCTCCGGCAAGGGGCAGAGCCTGCTGCGCGACCTCGCCAGGCTGGATGAAAGCTGGACCTATGCCCAGGAGGGGGGCCGTGCCGGTCGTGGCAAGGTGATTGTCGAAGGCTTCGTTCCTTTCGAGTACGAGATCACCCTGCTCACGGTGCGCGCCGTCGATGGCATCCACTTCTGCGAGCCTATCGGCCATCGTCAGGAGGATGGCGACTACCGCGAATCCTGGCAGCCCCAGGCCATGAGCGAGCTGGCCCTGGCCCGCTCCAAGGAGGTGGCGGCCAAGGTGGTCGAAGCCCTTGGCGGCTACGGTCTGTTCGGGGTCGAGCTCTTCATCAGGGGTGACGAGGTGTGGTTCAGCGAAGTCTCCCCCCGCCCCCACGACACCGGCATGGTGACCCTGATCTCCCAGGATCTCTCCGAGTTCGCCCTGCACGTGCGCGCCATCCTGGGGCTGCCCGTCGGCACCATCACCCAGTACGGTCCGAGCGCCTCTGCCGTGGTGCTGCGGGAAGGCCACAGCCAGGATATCCGCTATCAGGGGATTGGCGAGGCACTGGCCCTGGTGCCCGGTGCCCAGTTGCGTCTCTTTGGCAAGCCGGAGATCGCCGGTCGTCGTCGCCTCGGGGTGGCGCTCGCCCGTGGACAGGATTGCCAGGAAGCCGTGGAGCAGGCCAAGACGGTGGCAGCCCGGGTAGAAGTACTGTTCTAGGCAATCCGCTTTACCACGCAAAAACAAACGTTTATCTGCGTGATCCGGCGCAAGGGGCAGGTGACTGCCCCTTTCCCATTGAAGCACCAGGCTTATAATCCCCCCTTCACCTATGTCAGGAGTACAAGATGTTAACTGCCGTGATCTTCGATATGGATGGTGTTCTGATCGACTCGGAACCCTTCTGGCAACGGGCACAGATGGCCGTCTTCGCCGAACTGGGCCACTTCCACACCGAGGAGGACTGCAACTCCACCATAGGGGTGCGCATCGATCAGCTGGTGGCCCACTGGTACCGGATCCGCCCCTGGAGCAGCCCCAGCCAGGAAGAGGTAGTACAGCGCATCCTGGATCAGGTGATCGCGCTCATCCTGCAAGAGGGACAGCCCAAGGCCGGGGTGCTGGAAGCCCTCGACCTCATCGAGGCCCAAGGGCTCAAGATCGGGCTCGCCACCTCCTCACCGTTTGCCATGGTCGAGGCGGTGCTCGGCAAACTCGGCATCCAGGACCGTTTCATGGCGGTCCACTCCGCCGAGGTGGAGCGCTTTGGCAAACCCCACCCGGATGTCTATATCCACGCCGCCGAGAAGCTCGGCGTCGAGCCTGTGCACTGTCTCGCCATTGAGGACAGCTTCACCGGCCTGCTGGCGGCCAAGGCAGCCTCCATGACGGCGCTGATCGTGCCGGACCCGGCGCTGGTCGGCGATCCCCGTCTGGCCATCGCCAACCACGAGTTGCGCTCTCTTGCCGAGCTGAACACAGAGATGCTGGCCGGCTGGGTCAAGTAGGCAACACCCTGGCGGACTGACCTCCTGCCTCGCTTGAGCCCGCTCATAAACGTGCGCTTGCTCGCGGTTGCGCCGCCTTGTGGCGACTAGAATCAGCAGGAGCACAGAGACGGCCCACGGGCCCGAGGAGGTCACCATGATCGAGTACACCAGCAAGCGTATCGTCTGCCCCCACTGCGGCCACCACACCCGGGTCGAGCTGGATGCCAGCCAGGGGGATCAGGAGTTCTACGAAGATTGCATGGCCTGCTGCAACCCCATCCACCTGCGGCTGCACCGGGATGAAGCCCGCGACTGCCTGCAACTCTTCGTGGATGCCGACGACGAGCAGCTGTTCTGAATTCCCTTGTCCAGACACAGATAAAAACAAACGGGACCCTGTGGGTCCCGTTTGTTCTGGTGCCATCGTCAGGCTGGATCACGCCTCCCTCAAGCACGCCGCCTTCGCCGACGTCATGGTCGGAACAAACTCCACCACCTGATAATCGGCCGCCTCTGCCTGCTTGAAGGGATCCTCTGCCAGCATCGCCTCCAAGGCGTCTCGGCTCACGCCCTGCGCCAGTATGACGCCCCCGACTCGGGGTACCCGACGCCCGGACGCCAGAAAATGGCCTGCGGCATATTGCCGCTCCAGCCACGCAATGTGGGCCGGGATCAGGGCATCGATCTCCGCCAGCGGTTTCACATAGGTCAATGTCACGACAAACATAGAGAAGTCTCCAAGGCTCTGGGGCGGCGCCTCTTCCACAAGAGGGCGCCTTTCCCGTGATGCCGCCCTCCTCTTCGAACCCTGGGGGCAGCGCTCAGGTGGTTACTGGCGCGCCGCCAGCACCCGCTCCACCGTGTCGACGATGGCCTGGGTCTGGGGGTCTATCTCGATGTTGGTCCGCCAGCCGGCCTTGACCCAGCCCAGGTTGGTCCGGGCCAGGGTCTCGGGGATCAGGTTGACGCAGAACTCGCTGGCGCGCACCTCGCCCACGGTGAGGCTGATGCCGTCGATGCCGATGTAGCCCTTGGTCAGCACGTACTTCATAAGCGCAGGATCGAGGCGATACCACACCTGGCGGTTGTTGGGGGTGTCGATGACCGAGGTCACCTCGGCCGTCCCCATGATATGGCCGGACATGGCATGGCCGCCAATCTCGTCCCCAAAGCGGGCGGCCCGCTCCACGTTGACCTTGTCACCCACCACCAGTTGCCCAAGGTTGGTGAGGCGCAGAGTCTCCTGCATCAGATCGAAGCTGACCAGATCCCCCTCCACCCGGGTGACGGTCAGGCAGCAGCCGTTGTGGGCCACCGAGGCCCCCAGGGCCAGCCCCTCGCCCCAGGCCGGGCTCGGCATGCGGATCACGTGGGTGCGAAAATTGGGCAGTGAATCGATGGCCACCAGTTCGGCGGTCCCTTGTACGATGCCGGTGAACATGAGTCTCTCCAGGCTGTGAAAATTGTCGGCAGGTTACCCCCGGCCACCTTGCAAGACAAGGGTGCCGGCTGACAAGGAGAAGCGCGATCGCTATAGTGACCCCAATCAATCCAGACTGAACGAGGAAACAAAAATGCAGGTATATCAATGCTGTGAAGCCATTCGCATCGCCTACAACCAGATTGGCTCCGGTGAGCAGGGTTATGTGCCCCAGGCCATTGCCGCCAGCATACGGGCGCTCAACGCCGTGGCCTCCGACGAGCGGGTACCGGCGGATCTGCGCGAGCAGGCGGCCTATGCCGCGGCCAACCTGCTGATCAGCGATCACGAAGACGCCTGATCCCGGCTACAAATCTGCCGCCGACCTTCCCCGTTGGCGGTTTTTCAAGCTAGAATGACACCCCCGCATCTTGTCTCCTCAGGACGAGGAGGCAAAAGCCCATCTCTCTTGCCCGCTCTTTCTCTTTTATCTGATCCACTCGGAGGTGTCAGTGCAACGTTATTGGTCCGAGGCGAAGCAGCTCGTTCGTCTAGCCAGCCCCATTCTGGTCGCCCAGGTGGCCCAGATCGCCATGAACTTCGTCGATACCGTGATGGCGGGACAGGTGAGCGCCGTGGATCTTGCCGCCGTGTCGGTGGCGTCCAGCTTCTGGTTGCCGATCATCTTGCTGGTGCAGGGCATCATCATGGCCCTCACCCCCATCGTTTCCCAGCTCAACGGCGCTCGCAAGCAGGACGAGGTGCGCCCCGCCGTGCACCAGGGCTTCTGGCTCGCCCTCATCGTCACGCCCATCGCCATGGTGGCACTCTATTTCAGCCCCCTGGCACTGCAATTCATGGACGTGGATCCCGTCATGGCGGCCAAGACTGCCGGCTACCTGCACGCCATCCTGTGGGGCCTGCCCGCCTTCGTGATGTTCCAGGTGCTGCGCAACTTCAGTGAGGGGCTCTCCCACACCATGCCGACCATGGTGATCGGTTTCGTGGGACTCGCGGTCAACATCCCCGCCAACTACATCTTCATTCACGGCCACTTCGGTATGCCGAAACTCGGCGGCGTCGGCTGCGGCGTGGCCACTGCCATCGTGCTCTGGGCCATGCTGCTGGCGATGATCGTCTATGTGAAGTGCTCTGCCCACTTCAAGCGCATCAACCTGTTCGCCCAGCTGGCACGCCCCAACGGCAGCCGGATCTGGCGCCTGTTCCGCTTGGGGTTTCCCATCGCCATGGCCATCTTCTGCGAGGTGACCCTGTTTACCGTGGTGGCCCTGATGCTGGCCCCCTTCGGCGCGGAGACGGTGGCGAGTCACCAGATTGCGCTCAACTTCTCCAGCCTGGTCTTCATGCTGCCCCTCTCCATCGGTGTCGGCGTGACCATCCGGGTCGGTCACAACATAGGGGAAGGTCAACCGGATCAGGCCAGGGTCGCCGCCCGCACCGGCCTGATGCTGGGCATGGGCGTCGCCGCCGCGACCGCCGCCCTCACCGTGCTGCTGCGCGACCCCATCGCGGGGATCTACACCGACGACCTGCAGGTGATCGGCCTCGCCGCCACCCTGCTCTTCTTCGCCGCCATCTACCAGATCTCCGACTCGGTGCAGGTGGTGGCCGCGGCGGCTCTGCGCGGTTACAAGGACACCCAGGCCATCTTCTACGTCACCCTCGTCGCCTATTGGGGGCTGGGTCTGCCCACCGGCATGATCCTGGGGCTGACCGACTGGGTGGTACCGCGCATGGGCCCGCAGGGCTTCTGGATAGGCTTCATCGTCGGTCTCACCTCCGCCGCCCTGATGCTGGGGGCTCGGCTGCGCGTCATCTACGGCCGCTTCGCCAGCCCCGCAGCCTGCACCGCCCTCTCTCGGGCGCAATAGGGCGCGGCCAGGGGCACGGGGAGCCGCACTTTTGGGACGGCTCGCCTGTAAAATCAACAGGCTGCACAAGAACTGGGCAAACAGTCTCCTTTGTGCATGTCCCTTGTTGACAGCCTTGGGGGCCATGGGTAGTATGCCGACCACGCCAGCAGTGCTGGCGGGATAAAACGGGTTTTCAACCCGGTTTATGAAGTGGGTTTATAGCTCAGTTGGTTAGAGCACTACCTTGACATGGTAGGGGTCGTTGGTTCGAATCCAATTAAACCCACCACTTTTCGTGATGCGTCCTTAGCTCAGCTGGTTAGAGCACCACCTTGACATGGTGGGGGTCGGTGGTTCGAATCCACTAGGACGCACCATCACGAAACCCTGTTATGCGTCCTTAGCTCAGCTGGTTAGAGCATCACCTTGACATGGTGGGGGTCGGTGGTTCGAATCCACTAGGACGCACCATAACGGTTTGAATAAATTGCAGATATGAATTTGATGTGGGTTTATAGCTCAGTCGGTTAGAACAGTACTTTGACATGGCGTAGGCAATGTCGTTGGTTCGAATTCGGTTGAACACAGATGTGGGTTTATAGCTCAGTTGGTTAGAGCACTACCTTGACATGGTAGGGGTCGTTGGTTCGAATCCAATTAAACCCACCACTCCCCTGCAATGACACACAAAGTCGCCTTGCGCACCCTGCGTCCTTAGCTCAGCTGGTTAGAGCATCACCTTGACATGGTGGGGGTCGGTGGTTCGAATCCACTAGGACGCACCAGATTTGAAAAGCCCGCTTGATAGCGGGCTTTTTGCATTGGTCGGCTCTGACATCCGCTCTCCCCCGTCATCTGCCTCCTGTCCCCTCTGGCCCACTGGCAGCCATTGTCGTGCCATGGCCGCCGCGTTTACCTCGCTTCGTCAGAAGAGATCGAGCTGCTGGCCGCAGATCCGCTCGAACGACTCCCCCACAAAGGGAAGGATGGCGTCGGCGATGGGCCTGAGCTGCTTGTCGATGTAGTGCTCGTAGTCGACGGCGCTGCGCCGGTACTCCAAAGGCTCGGGGCCGTTCAGGGTCATCAGGTAGGCGATGGTGCCCCTGTGCTGATAACGCTGGGGCAGGCCGCGGCGCAGATTCTCCTCATCCGCCAGGCGCGCCGCCCGCACATGGGGCGGCACGTTCTTCTGATACTCCTCGAGTTTCTGGCGCAGCCGCTTGCGGTAGATGAGCAGATCGTCGTGACGGCCGGCCCGGGTCTCGTCC
The DNA here is from genome assembly GCF_048276795.1 of Aeromonas sp. PS2Canimalfood6. NCBI lineage: Bacteria > Pseudomonadati > Pseudomonadota > Gammaproteobacteria > Aeromonadales > Aeromonadaceae > Aeromonas > Aeromonas sp. PS2Canimalfood6. Next base: position 37,731 of record NZ_JBLUXC010000029.1, on the reverse strand, counting down.
ACCATGGTGCGCACATAACTGCTGGGATCCTGGTCGTGGAACACCATTTCGTAGAGCCGGGTCTGGAATGCCTTGGCAAGGGGTGTCCAGTCGGTGCGCACCGTCTCCAGCCCCTTGAACACCAGGTGCTCCCCTTCCCCTTCGCCCACCAGTCCCGCATAGCGTTTCTTGCTCCCCTTTTCCAGCCCGCGAATGGTGGGCATCAGGAAACGGCGGTAGTGGGTCTCGTACTGGATCTCCAGATGGCTCGGCAGGTCGAACTCCCGCCTGATCAGCGCGGCCCAGTTGTCGTTGATCATCTTCGCCAGTCGCTGGCCAATCTCGTCCGCCTGTTCGAGACGGATATCGCTCCCCAGGTGCACGAAGGTGGAATCGGTATCCCCATAGATCACCTCGAACCCTTCTGCCTCTATCCACTCCCGGGTCTGCTGCATGATGCCGTGGCCCCGCAAGGTGATGGAGGAGGCGAGCCTCGGGTCATAGAAGCGGCAGCCCCCCGACCCCAGCACCCCGTAGAAGGAGTTCATGATGATCTTGATGGCCTGGGAGAGGGCCTTGTTACTGGCGGCCTTGGCCCGATCCCGCGCCGCCCAGAGGGTGGCGATGAGATCCGGCAGGAAGTGGCGGGTTCGGGAGAACAGGGCGCCGCGAAAGCCTGGAATGGCGTTATCCGGGTGTTTGAGCCCCTCCACCAGCCCCATGGGGTCGATGCAGAAGGTGCGGATGATGCTGGGATAGAGGCTCTTGAAGTCGAGCACCAGCACGTGGCGATAGAGCCCCGGCTTGGAGTCCATCACATAGCCGCCGGGGCTTGCGAGCCCGCCGTCTGCCGGCAGGTTGGGCGCCACATAGCCACCGCGGTGCAGCCGTGGCAGATAGAGGTTGGTGAACGCCGCCACCGACCCGCCCACCCGGTCGAGCTCAAGACCGGTGAGGGAGGCGCGCTCGATGGCGAAGGGGATGAGGTGGCAGAAATCGAAGATCTCCCACACCAGCCTGCAATCTTCCAGGTTGTAGCGGGCCAGCGCCTCCTTGTCGGAGTGGAACAGCTCGGTGATCTTCTCCCCCCGGTTGGCCACGTCCTCGATGTCCTTGCCCCGCCCGAGCAGCTCGCTCGCCACCGCATCCAGGCTGTAGCTCGGGAACTGCCAGGTGGCGCTCTTGAGGGTATCGATGCCGTCCAGCACCATGCGCCCCGGGATGATGACGTTGCCGCTCTGGGGGTCGTTTCGGGACGAGCGCCAGAAGCAGAGCTCCCGCCCGCGCCCGAGCCGCAGCCGCCGCTTGTGGAGTTCGGCGCGGCGCAGCAGCAGGCGAAAGTCGAAATTCACCACGTTCCAGCCGATGACGAGATCGGGATCGTACAGGCTGAACCAGCCCTCCAGGGCACCGAGCAGGGCTGGCTCGTCCGCCACCCACTCGACGGGGGTCTCCCAGTCCTGCGAGTCCGGCTCCGGGGCACCAATCATGATGACCCGCGCGTCCTCTTCGCTATGAAGCCCCACCGAGAAGAGAGTGCCATCCATGGCGCACTCCACGTCCAGGGAGACCCAGGAGAGGGTCGGCGTCACCGCCTGCGGCGCACAGCGCGCCTCGTTTACCTCCCAGTAACCCTGCCTGCCCCCCTTTCGCCTCGCCTTGCCGTCAAAGCGCATCCCGGCGGTGATGAAGCGCTCCATGAGAAAGCGCTCGGGCAGGCGGATATCCGCCTCGAAGTGCTCCAATCCGCGGATGAGCAGCAGCTCGATGGCGCGGTGGAAGGCGCTCAGGGTGGCAAAGTAGCAGCCCACCACCCGGCTCCCCTCGAAGGTGTGCATGGGGAGGCGGCGAAAACGCCCCCTCACCCCGGCCCCCTTGAAAAGCTCTGCCGCCTCCTCCAGGTGGCGTTCCGGCAGGAAGAAGACCGGCTCCTGCCCCGGCACCACCACCCGTACCGGTCCCTGTGCGCTCCAGAGCCACATCACGATCTCGGTACGCCCCTGCACATCCCGACCATGGCGGGTCAGGATGAAGCCGTCGAGCGGCGGGGTCACGGGAGGGAGGGGCTGGATGTCGGTCATGCAGGTGGTCGGGCTCAAGAGTGGGATGGGACTATTGTACGTTCATACAGTACCCGGCTGCAATTGCCGGGCTGGGCCTTCAGGGCAGGCGCTGTGCCCCGTCTTTGCCATCCGGCGCCGGATTGGGGCATAGTAACCTCGGCATCACTCACCGGCACCGGGCGAGACGGCATGTTCTTCCCCCTGCAGACGCTGCAACCTGCGCGCGCGTGCGCCAACCTTTTCCTCGACAAGGAGCACCCCATGACACAACAGTGGCAACGCATTGCCTCCCGCCTCACCGATGTGGGCGGCATCCCGGTGGCTCGCGCCATCCCGGTCAAGGAGCGGCGCACCATCGGGCCCTGGTGTTTTCTCGATCATATCGGCCCGACCCGCTTTGCCCCCGGCGCACCCGGCATGGATGTGGGGCCCCACCCCCACATCGCCCTGCAGACCTTCACCTGGATGCTGGAGGGGGAGATCCTCCACCGGGACAGCCTGGGCAGCAAGCAGGTGATCCGTCCAGGCCAGGTGAACCTGATGACCGCAGGACGGGGCATCGCCCACACGGAGGAGTCGGTCCCGAACCAGCCCGATCTGCACGCCGCCCAGCTCTGGATAGCCCTGCCCGAGGCGGATCAGCATACCCCGCCCCGCTTCGATCACTACCCGACGCTCCCCCGCTGGCAGCAAGGGGAGATCACCCTCACCCTGCTCATCGGCGAGCACGGCAGCCAGCGCGCCCCCACCCTGCACTTCTCCCCCATTCTGGGGCTGGATCTGCACGCCCCCGAGGGAGGCGAGATCACCCTCCCCCTGGATCCCGCCTTCGAGCACGGCCTCTTTCCCCTTGCGGGGGAGACCATCGTCGCAGGGGAGGTCCTGGCCCCGGAGCAGCTCCTCTACCTGCCCCCCGGCAACCGGGAGGTGGTGCTGACCCTGCGCCCGGGCGCCCGGCTGCTGCTCATCGGCGGCGAGCCCCTGCCCAGACCGCTGCAGATCTGGTGGAACTTCGTGAGCGTCGACAAGGAGGCCATTCGCACCGCCGCCGCCGACTGGGAGAGCGGTCATCCGCGCTTTGGCGAGGTGACGGGTTACCAGGGGCCCCGTCTCAAGGCACCGCCCCTGACCGGGATCTGAGCCAGAGTTCCAAAACAAAAGAGCGCCCATGGCGCTCTTGTTGATTGGAATGAAGGCCCGTCAGGACTCCTCTTCCTGCTCCGCCTGCAACCTGGCCCGGCGGGCCATGGCCTCCTCCTGGGCACTCTCTATCTCGTGCAGCACGCCATCCAGATCGATGGCCTCCCGGCTCTCTTCGAACAGGCCGGTGAGCTCGGTCTCGGGGCCCAGCTTGCCATCCTCGAACAAGGACCACATCTCCCGGGCATACCGGGTCTTGAGCAGCTCGGGGGCATACATGCCGTAGTAGTTGCGCATGTTGTCGACATCCCGCTCCAGCATGGCCCTGGCCTGGTTGTTGGCGGCGGCATCCACCACCTGGGGCAGGTCGATGATGACGGGCCCCTCTTCGTCCACCAGCACGTTGAACTCCGAGAGATCCCCGTGAATGAGCCCGGCGCAGAGCATGCGCACCACGTAGCGGATCACCTTGCCATGATCCACCAGAGCCTGCTCACGGGTCAGGGCCACGTCGTTGAGACGGGGAGCGACGTTGCCGTCGGCGTCGGTGATGAGCTCCATCAGCAGCACGCCATCGAGGCAGACATAGGGCCTGGGCACCCGCACCCCGGCCGCCGCCAGCTTGAACAGGGCATCCACCTCGGTGTTCTGCCACACCTCTTCGTGCTGCTTGCGACCGTACTTGGAGCCCTTCTCCATGGCGCGGGCATCGCGGCTGCTGCGTACCCGCCGCCCTTCCTGATAGACCACGGCCTGCTTGAAGCTGCGCTTTGACGCCTCTTTGTAGACCTTGGCGCAGCGGATCTCGTCGCCGCAGCGCACCACATAGACGTCGGCCTCTTTGCCGCTCATCAGCCGGCTGATGACATCGTCCACCAGGCCGTCATCAACCAGAGGTTGGATTCGATTTGGAATTTTCATGACCGCCCTTTTACCCTATTTTTGCACCTTGTTTGCACCTGTTTGCTGGTGGCCTGCCACCCCTGTCAGAAACGGCCCGCAAGGGGGCCGTGTCGATCAAGGTTCCGGTGGCAGCCCCTGGCGGATGCGGCGGATCCCCGCCTCGTAGAGACCGTCCTCGCCCTGATCGTGCTCCTGGGTTTCGAAGATCTTGAGAAACCACATGTACTGCTCGGGGAAGCGGCCAAGCTGCTGCTCCACCATGCGGTTCATCTGGTTGACGTCCGCCACCAGATCCGCGGTGGGATAAGGGTCGAACGGCGCCTCGATCTCCAGCCGGTAGCCCCCCTGATCCTCGTCGTAGCAGGCCAGAATGGGCACGGCGCGGGCACCGGTCAGCTTCACCAGCTTGGGCAGGGCCGGCAGGGTCGCCTTGGGGTGGTTGAAGAAGGGCACGAAGAGGCTCGCCTCCCGGCCGTGATCCTGATCCGGCAGATAGAAGAAGCTGTCGCCGCTGCGCAGGGCCTTGATGGCGGGCTTGATGCCGACGCTGCGCTCGTAGATACGCCCGCCCTTGCTGCGCTCGCGGTTGATATACCAGTCGAACACCGCATCCTTGGGGCTTTTCATCATGGTGCACATCTTGATCCCCTGGAGGGGGAAGTAGCGGCCAATCATGTCCACCGCCCAGGTGTGGGGCACCACGAAGATCATGGGGCGACCGGCTGCCCGCTCCGCTTCCACATGCTCCCAGCCGCTCACCTTGACGCGCCCCTTGAGGAAGTCGGGGCTGCGCCAGGTCAGCTCGCCAAAGCCCAGGAAGGTCTTGAGCCCCACCCGGATGGATTTCAGCAGCAGGGCCTGACGGCCCGCCTCGTCGAGATGGGGGAAGCAGATCTTGAGGTTGGTGTCGGCGATGTAGGCCTGCTTCGTGGAGACGCGCAGCAGCAGGGGGGCCAGGTAGTCGGCCAGCTTGTCCCGTGCCCTTGCCGGCACCCAGGCCAGCAGGGAGAGCAGGGCGACGGCCAGCCAGCTGCCCCATAGACGGGGGTGCAGCAGGCGCGGATGAAAAGAGGTATCAAACACCGGATCTTGTGCGGACATGGTCGCCATCGAATCATCAAAACAGACCGTCATTTTAGTGATCCTGACAACTTTTTCTACCCTGCCCTGCACAGCGCCACCGCGCCAAGTCACTGATCAGACAAGTTAGAAATAAAAAGTGGCCCGCTTGGGGCCACATTTTTGCACCGGGTGAGCGCAAGGCTCAGGGATGAGGAGCAAGGCCCCGGCGGATGCGCCGGATCCCCTCTTCGTAGAGGCCATCCGGCCCCACCTGATCCTCACGGGTGTCGAAGATCTTGAGGAACCACATGTACTGGCCCGGGTGGCGGCAGAGCTGGCGCTCCACGCTGTCGTTCATGCGGCAGGTATCCGCCATCAGATCCGCGCTCGGGTAGTCGGCGTAGGGAGCCTCGACCTCCAGCCGGTAGCCGTGCGCCTGCTCGTCATAGCAGGCCAGCACCGGCAGGGCCCGGGCACCGGTCAGCTTCACCAGCCGTGGCAGGGCCGGCAACGTCGCCTTGGGGTGGTTGAAGAAGGGGGCAAACAGGCTCGCCTCCCGGCCGTGATCCTGATCCGGCAGATAGAAGAAGCTCAGACCGGATTTCACCGCCTTGATCACCGGCTTGATGCCGGCGCTGCGCTCATAGACGCGGCAGCCGTGCCGGGCCCGCGCGCCGTTGATGTGCCAGTCGAACACCGGGTTGCGGGCGCTCTTCATCATGGTGCACATGGGCAGGCCCCGCTGGGCGAAGTAGTAGCCCGCCGCATCGATGGGCCAGCTGTGGGGCACCACCAGGATCACCGGTCGGCCAGCGGCCTGCTCCGCCTCGATATGTTCCCAGCCGCTGACCTGGATCCGCCCCATCACGTGGGCGGGGCTGCGCCAGGTGAACTCGCCAAAGCCCAGCAGGCTCTTGAGGCCGACCCGGATGGAGGTCATCAGGATGGCCTCCCGCTCGGCCTCGCTCTTCTCCTTGAAGCAGATGGCGAGGTTGGTCCTGGCGATGTAGATCTGCTTCTTCGAGATGGCGCATACCAGGGGCGTCAGAGCATCGGCCAGGCGATCCCGCCAGCGCGGGGGCACGAAGGCGAGCACACCGATGGCGCCGAGGGCGAGCCAGCTCAACCAGTAACGGGGGTGCAGCAGACGAGGCTGGAATCGGGCGTCAAACACGGGATCAGATGAGGACATGGGGCACGACAAAACAATGGGAAGATAAAGTGGCGCGTATCGTGACAGGTATTACCAGTTAACGCCAACTGAATGTCGCCTGTATGGGCAACTATTTAAGCCACTTCACGGATTGACAAAATTAATCTGCTTCATTTGATTCCCCTCTGCGTCACTGCATCACGAACGGCAGACCCCGCACGGGCGGGGTCGATGACGAGGGGGGATGAAAACCTTGTGCCTAGCGGCGTGCAGGCTGCCCCGGCAGGTCATCCTGCACGACCGGCAGGAAGAACATCAGGTAACGCAGGGCCACGTAACCCACCACCAGGGTGGCCACCCCCAGCTCCAGATAGGCCAGCTGATGGAGCTGCTCGGCATAACGGGCCGCCTGTGGCCACTGCGACAGCAGGTGACTCACCTTGAACAGGGCGGTGGCCCCGATCACCAGGGGGAAGGTGAAAGCGGCGTAACCCGGCGAGAACGGCAGGCGCAGCAGCTTGATGAAGGCCAGGTAGATGATGCCGGTCATCAGCACGGCGATCCCGAGCAGCACCGCCACCAGCAGCAGGGAGGGGTCCTGGCTCACGGTGAGGTAGCCGGCCAGCGACAGGCTCGCCGGGGCGGCCAGGATGGCGATGGTTGGCTTGGCGGCATCCGGCACCTCGTGGCTGAAGATGAGGCGATAGAGCATCAGCGGCAGCATCAGGCCGTAACAGGCCATGCCGAACCAGAGCAGGCCGGTGGCCAGGGATGCGAAGGGACCGCCCGGGTAGGCCACGTCAGCCACGATGATCCCCACCGGCGGCACGAACCAGCTCGGCACCATGTGATGGATTTCAAACGCTCTGGCCCTGTGCCAGACGAAGGTGGTGAGGAAGACGAGGTGGATGATGACCGCAAACAGCCAGAGCCCCTGCCCCAGGGTCGGGGCGAGCAGGCCGACCGCCTTGGAGACCACCATGGTCCCCATGGCGTAGGTGGGCACCACGCTGCCCACCACGGGATGGGCGAGATCCTGCCACAGCAGGCGCGGGTGGATCAGGAACTTGAAGGTCAGGACGAGGAGCAGCACGGCGGCGATGGCGGCCCCCAGCAGTTGCAGACGGCCATCGAACTGACCGGCATTTTCCCAGCACCAGCCGAGGCTGGCGATCCCCAGAGCCAGACCGGCCATGGGGGTCGGGGCGGCGGCCAGGGAGCGGCGGGTTCTTGCGATCATGGCGGATACCCTCTTGATGATGACGATGGGCATAGGATAAAGGGGGTCTATCGTTTACGATATCTAAATGAATTGAACTTAGCGTTTAGGAAAATCAAACGATATGAAGCTCACCCTGCAACAACTCAAGGTGTTTGCCACCATCGCCCGCCACGGCAACCTGGGGGGCGCCGCCAATGAACTCTGCCTGAGCAAGGGGGCCGTCTCCCAGTCGCTGCAGGAGCTGGAGCGCCAGCTCGCCACGCCCCTGTTCGATCGGGTGCACCCGAGGCTTCAGCTCAACAGCGAGGGGCGCCTGCTGCAACCGGCCGCCGAGGAGCTGCTGACCCGGATGCAGGAGATAGAGCAGCTCTTCAGCCCCGATGCCGAGCCGAGCGGCCAGCTGCACCTCGGGGCCAGCCAGACCATCGGCAACTACCTGCTGCCCGCCCTGCTGGCGGAGGGGGCCCAGGAGCTGGGGGTCGCCCCCAGGGTCACCATCGCCAACACCCACCTCCTGTGCCATGCCCTCGCCCACTTCGAACTGGATCTCGCCCTCATCGAGGGGGAGAACCACCACCCGGACCTGGTGAGCGAACCCTGGCTGGAGGACGAGATGCTCATCATCGCCGCCCCCGGTCACCCCCTGGCGGATCAGCTCGAGCTGCCCCTGCGCCGGCTTGCCGGGGAAACCTGGGTGCTGCGCGAGGCGCAATCCGGCAGCCGCGAGCAGTTCGAGCAGCAGCTCCAGCCCCACCTGCCCCGCTGGCAGGCGGGGATAGAGCTCAATACCCTGGAGGCGGTGATGCTGGCGGTGGAGAAGGGGCTCGGCATCTCCTTCATCTCCCGCCTCGCGGTGGCGGATCGGCTGGCACAGGGGCGCCTGGTTGCCCTCACCCCGAGTCGCCGCTTCCCCCGCCAGCTCTCCCTCGTCTGGCACAAGCAGAAGTTCCACTCCGCCGCCCTGCGCCGCTTCCTGGCCTTCTGCCGCGCCCAGACCCTGGCGTGAGAAGCCCTTCGGATACGACAAGGGCGCCATTGGCGCCCTTGTCGTTCAGCCGATGCTCCCCTCGGCCCTCAGCCCTTCCCCGGCCTCAGCCGGCGAGTCCCCCTTCAATCCAGCCGAGCACCTGCCGGGTCACGGCCTGGGGCACCCAGGGGGAGTCCAGCAGCCGGTGGCGCAGGCAATCGGCGAAGTGATCCGCCTCGTGCTGCATGCCGCCCCCCTCCACCGGCAGATAGATGTCCGCCGGCCAGATGACGGGAGCAGGCCCCCCTTGCCAGCGAATGTGCTGGGGATTCCACCACTTGCCCTCGATGACCAGGCGCCACCCCTCCCCGGACAAGGACGCTTCCCGCTCGAGATCCTCGATGATGGAGGCCCCGAGTTCGGCCCGAAACGGCTCATCGAACGTGAAGCTGGCGGCGAGATCCACCTCCCCCGGAGCCCGCGTCAGCGTCACCTCGGGGGCGGGGCAGCCCAGCCCCAGCCGATGGCAGAGGGCGGCATGGAGCCAGAGGGGATAGACCCCCACGTCCCAGGCAGCGCCGCCATCCAGCGCCGGATCGAACAGCTTGCCCACCCTGGGCTGGGTCGAACCGAACGCCGCCCGCAGCTCGCGCGGCGGCGGCAGCAGGGGCAGGCGCTGCAACAGGGCGCGCATGGCGGGAAAGCACATCACCTTCATGGCCTCGAGCAGCAGCAGGCCGCGTGCGTGGGCGAGCGCCACCAGTGCGTCCCAATCCGCCACCCGGGTCACCGCCGGTTTTTCCACCAGTACGTGCTTGCCCGCCAGCAGCATCTGCCTCACCAGGCCCGCGTGCTCCGGGTGGATGACCGCCACATAGACGGCCTCCACCTCGGGGCTGGCGGCCAGGGCCTCATAGCTGCCATAGGCGTGGGGCAGCCCCAGATCCCGGGCGAACTCGTCCGCCCGTCCCTGGTCCCGAGCTGCGATGGCCACCACCTCGGCTCCCCTGGCGTGCCCGTTCACATCGCGGCAAAAACGCCGGGCGATGGCCCCCGCCCCGGCAATGCCAAAGCGCAGGGGTGCCCTTGTCTCGTCGTGCATCGTCTCTCCTTGCTACCCAATGGTGGACCCCGGCATCACGCCGGGCGCGGGCTCCCGGCCAGGCTGCGCAGCCAGCATATCTCCTCGCCCCAGATGGACTCGTCGATGGTCTCGAGGATAAGCGGGATGCCGTCGAAACGGTCGTCGTTCATGATGTGGTGGAACACCGCCTCGCCGAGGTTGCCCTCCCGCAGGCTGTGGTGACGGTCGACCCGACTACCGAAGGTACACTTGGCGCCGTTGATATGCATCCCCTTGAGGTACTGGAACCCCACGATGCGGTCGAAGTCGGCAAACACCGCCTCGCACCCCTCGGGGGTACGCAGATCGTAACCGGCGGCGAAGGCGTGGCAGGTGTCAAAGCAGACGCCGACCCGACTCTTGTCCTCTACTCCGTCGATGAGGGTGGCCAGATGCTCGAACGACCAGCCGAGGTTGGTGCCCTGGCCTGCGGTATTCTCGATCACCGCCGTCACCCCTTCGCTGCGCTCCAGCGCCCAGTTGATGGACTCGCTCACGAGCTTGAGGCTCACCGCCTCGGGGATCTGCTTGAGATGGCTGCCCGGGTGGAAGTTCAGGTAGCACAGCCCCAGTTGCTCGCAGCGCTTCATCTCGTCCAGAAACGCATCCCGGGACTTGGCGAGGGCGTCGGGGTCGGGATGACCCAGGTTGATGAGGTAGCTGTCGTGGGGCAGGATCTGCTCGGGACGAAAGCCCTCCTTCTCGCAGGCGGCCTTGAAGGCGCGAATGCTGGCCTCGGAGAGGGGCGCCGCCTGCCACTGGCGCTGGTTCTTGGTAAACAGGGCGAAGGCATTGGCCCCGATGGCTTTGGCCCGGGCGATGGTGTTTTCCACCCCGCCCGCCGCACTGACGTGGGCTCCGATAAATTTCATCTCATCTCCTGTGCACTGTGACCGGGTGCCCGCCACACTGGCCACCGCACCCGTTGCCGGGGCGCCATTATGCCCAAGCCAACCCCTTGCGCCAAACCGGGATTGTCGATGGGGGCAATGGAAAAGGCGCCCGAAGGCGCCTTGATGAGAGACAGAACATCCCTGTCCGTCAATAGGCCAGACCGGCCCCGTAGGGATAGAGCGGGCTTTGTGAGTCCTTGGCCACGTCCGGGGACTGGGCCAGCACCGCCTGCCAGCTCGAGGGCAGCTCGAAGGGGAGCTTGCCGCGTGCCTTCTGGGTCCCGCTCATGACATCGAACAGGGCCTGATCCAGGGCGCCGAAGTTGGCCAGCAGCACCCGGGCCGCCGGGGCCACCTCGGTCAGGATGGCGGGCCTGTCCAGATAGACGGAGAGCACCAGGGGCACCCCGGCCTGCTCGATGGCCTGGATGGCGGCATAGTCATCCGCGCCGCGGTAGACCCCTTCGTGGGCCGTCTCCTGCACCACCTGATCATTGCTGGCAAAGCCGAGCTGGCCGAAGTGGATGCTGCCAAACGGGAAGCGGGGATCCTGCTCGCCCGGGGCGTTGACCCGCACGATGGCAAGCTCCGCATCGGCCAGGTTCGTCACCACCGTATAGCCGTTGGCCCTGGCCACCTCGGCGTTGACATTGTGCAGATAGACCCGCTTGCCGTCCGCCTTCAGCGGCAGCAGGGCCCCCTCGTTCTTCAGCAGCACGTGAGACGCCGCCTGGGCGGCCTGGGCCTCCTGCTGGAACTCGGCCTTGCCCACCAGGGCCACCGCGGCCTCGGCATCCACATAGGGATTCTCGAAGAGCCCGAGGGCAAACTTCTGGGCCAGGATCCGCTCGGCCGAGGTGGTGATGGCCGCCTCGGTCACCAGACCGCTCTGCACCGCCGCCAGCAGGGGAGCCGGATCTTCCACGCCACCGAACTGATCCACCCCGGCGTCTATGGCCTTGGCATAACGCTCGGCCTTGGTGAGCTTCTCCACGCCCCAGGACATGCCAAAGGGCACGGTCCAGGGGCTCACCCCGGCATTGACCTCATCCTGGGTCAACCCCTGCTCGCAGCGGCTGTCACAGTCATTGACGATGCCCCAGTCGCTCAGCACCACGCCGTCAAACTTGAAGTGGCCCCGCAACAGATCCGTGATGATCTGGCGGTTGAAGCCAAACCCCACCTCCTCGACGGGCTGCCCATCCTGGGTCAGGCCCAGGGGCATGGCGTAATAGGGCATCACGGCGGCCACCCTGGCCTCGAAGGCGCCCTCGAAGGGCACCAGGTGGTAGGCAAACTGACCGCCGGGGTAGACCTGCTCCTTGCCCCAGGGGTTGTGGGCATCCAGCCCGTCCTTCTGGGGACCGGCCCCGGCGAAGTGCTTGACCACGGTGACCACGCTCTCCTTGCCTATCCCCTCGCTCCCCTGCTGGAAGCCCTCGATGTAGGCTTTGACCAGGGACTTGGCGAGCAGGTTGTCTTCCCCGAAGGTACCGTTGATGCGGCCCCAGCGCGGCTCGGTCGCGAGATCCGCCTGGGGCGAGAGGGCCTCGTGGATGCCGACGGCCCGGTACTCCTGACGGGCGATGTCGCCAAAGCGCTGCACCAGGGCGGCATCACCGATGGCGGCCAGCCCCAGGGTCTCGGGCCACTGGGAGAAGGCCCCGGCACCGATACTGGTGGCGTTGGGATCATGGGTGAAGTGGTTGCGGGGATCCGTGCTCACCGTCATGGGGATGCCGAATCCCACCCCTTCCAGCAGGGCCTGCAGGGTGTTGTTGTCCGCGGCGATGGCCGCCGGATCACCGGCCATGCGGGTGATGAAGGTGTTGACCCCGTCCTCGCGCAGCATCTTGTCCATGGCCGCGAGGTTCACCCGCCCCGCCCCGTCCAGCACCAGGGTGCCGTGCATCATCAGCCCTGCCTTCTGGGCCAGGGTGAGCCTGCCCACCAGATCCCGGGCCCGCTCGGCGGCGCCGAGGCGCCAGTCCTCGTAGGGGGTCAGGGTGCCGCTGCCATCGAGATCCTTGAATTGCAGGCCGTCCTGCTCGATGAGGGTGACGGTGCGGTGGCCCAGAACGGGCTGCTCGGGCTTGGGGGTGGAGTCGTTGTCGTTGCACCCTGCCAGCAGCAGGGCCCCGATGGCGAGGGCGACACGGGTTCGGGAGAGCGAGTGGTGTTTCATTGTTGTTATCTTCCTTGTGTGTGTAGGAGTCGCCACTCTATGCAAAAGCGGCCCCTCTCACTTGCCCGTCGGGTGCAGGAAGTTGCCGGTTGGGAGCAGGATTGAAAAGTGTGAAAAGGGTTGCAGGGTTACCCTTGGTTACAAATCTGAAACATGAAAGCGGCGCTGGCTCACGGCAATCCGCCGCCGTTGGTCGATGATGGTGGGCCACCGCTGACAAGGATTTTTGCCGTGAAGACCGTCTCCAACCGGATTGCCCTGCACTGCCTCAACCACTGGCAGGCCCGCGGGCGGGATCCTGCTGCCCTCCTGCACCCCTGCGGCATCGCCCACGAAGAGCTGCTGATCCCCCAGGGGCGGCTCGACACCGGGCGCCACTTCCGGCTGCTGGCCGGGGCAGCCCCCCACGTGGATCTGGCCCTCGACTGGACGCCCCCCGCCCTCCCCGGCCTCTTTGCCGACTTCATGTCGCTGGCGAGCCTGTGCTGCAACGCCGCCACCCTTCGCCAGGCCCTGCACTTCTTCCTCGCCTACCGCCCCCTTATCGGCGAGAGCGACGAGATCCGCCTGCAAGAAGAAGAGGGGCAGGCCAGGATCAGCTACCACTCGGAGTCCGATCACCCGGACGTCATCGCCCTGAGCAGCCTGGCCAACCTCTGCCACCTCTATGCCCTGCTCCAGTTCTACCACCCGGGCCAGGGGCTGCTGGTGCTGCCCACCCCGGTACGCCCCAGGCTGTGGCGTGAGCTGGCAGGCTGGCTGGAAGGGCGGTTGCAACAGGGGGCGGCCTTCGAGCTGCACTTTCCCGCCGCCTTGCTCGATCTCGCCCACGGGCAGTGCAACCTGCCCCTGCAACCCCTGCTGCTCGGGGAGCTCGACCGGCAGATGGCCCAGCTTCGCCCAAGCAGCCGCTACCGGGACAGGGTGATGGCACTCATCCGCCAACAGCTGTGGCAAGAGAGCGCCGAGGCCTCCTCTCTGCTCGATGGGGTGTGCGAGCACCTCAAACTGACCCGCTGGACCCTCAACCGCCATCTGCGGGAGGAAGGGTGCCACTTCTCGGGCCTGCTGGAGCGGGTGCGCCGGGAGGAGGCCTGCCGCCTGTTGCAGGATCCCGCCCTCCCCCTGCAGACAGTGGGGGAGCGCCTGGGTTTTGCCCGCCAGAGCAGCTTTACCCGCTTCTTTCGCGAGGCGTTTGCCCTCTCGCCGAGGGAGTTTCGCTCAAGGCGCAGCCGCCTCTGAGGCGCCCCCGAGATGGGCGGCGAGCAACCCCGCCAGCCAGTGGATGAAGAGCTGGACCCTGGGGGCCAGTTGGCGGCGATGGGCATAGAGGGCGTGGATGGGGAGCGGCGGCGGCTGCCACTGGGGCAGGATGCTCACCAGCTCGCCCCCCGCGAGCAGGGATTCGACCCCCACCCGCGGCATCTGGATGATGCCAAGCCCCGCCAGCGCCGCCGCCAGGTAGGTCTCGCTGTCATTGACCATGAGGGCCCCCGCCATGGGCAGCAGGGCGCGGCAGCCATCTTCCGCCAGGTATTCAAAGCCGGGTTCGCTGCGTCCCTGCCCGGCACCAAACCCGGGACCATAGTGCACCAGCCGGTGGCCCGCCAGATCCCCAAGGGTGCGGGGCACCCCGTGGCGAGCCAGGTAGCCTGCGCTGGCACAGTTGATCTGGCGATAGTGACCAAGGGGCCTGGCCACCAGGCTGGAGGGCTCAAGCCCCCCGACCCGCACCACGCAGTCAAACCCCTCGCGCACCAGATCCACCCGCCTGTCCGTGCTGCTCAGCATCAGTTGCAGGGCGGGATGCTGCGCCAGAAAGTCCGGCAGGGCCGGGATCACCAGGTGGCGGGCCATCCGGCTTGGCATGTCGACCCGCAGTTGTCCCGAGATCTGCCCCCCCTGGCGAAACAGGCCGTCAAACTCCTCCATGTCCGCCAAAAGCTCCCGGCATCTGGCATAGCAGAGCTGGCCGTCCGTGGTGAGCTGCACCCGCCGCGTGGTACGCAGCAGGAGCCGGGTCCCCATGCGCTCCTCCAGCCGGCGGATGGCGGCAGAGAGGGTCGCCTTGGGGATGCCCGTCTGCTCGGCGCAGCGGGTAAAACTCTCCAGCTCGGCAACCCGCACGAAGGCTCTCATCGCATCCAGTTGATCCATGGTCTGATTGTCTCGATAAACGGAACAGTGATTCTATTATCACGCTATTTATCCAGTTTAAAAGGAACAATACAGTGATCCGGTCGGCTCGTATCGAGCCTGTGTCCGCCACCCTGACAGGAGTCATACCATGACCAGACCCATCGCCCTCATCACCGGGGCCAGCCGCGGCCTTGGCAAGCACGGGGCCCTGGCCCTCGCCGCCAAAGGCGTCGACCTCATCATCACCTATCGCAGCCAGGCCGCAGAGGCGGAGGCGGTGGTGACCCAGGCCCGCGCCCTCGGCGTTCAGGCCCATGCCCTGGCACTGGACGTGGGCGAGAGCGCCACCTTCGCGGCCTTTGCAGAGGAGGTGACGCAACTGCTCGCCCGGGAGTGGCAGCGCACCCATTTCAACTTCCTGGTCAACAACGCCGGGATCGGCATTCATGCCAGCTTCGAGCAGACCACGGAGCAGCAGTTCGACACCCTGCTCAACATCCACCTCAAGGGAACCTTCTTCCTGACCCAGGCGCTCCTGCCCCTCCTGGCAGATGGCGGTCGCATCCTCAACCTCTCCACCGGCCTCACCCGCTTCGCCATGCCGGGTTATGCCGCCTACGCCGCCATGAAGGGGGGCGTCGAGGTGCTCACCCAGTATCTGGCCAAGGAGCTGGGCCCCAGGGGCATCGCGGTCAACGTGCTGGCCCCCGGCGCCATCGAGACCGATTTTGGCGGCGGCGTGGTGCGCGACAACAAGGGGGTCAACGACTTTCTCGCGAGCCAGACCGCCCTTGGCCGGGTGGGTCAGCCCGACGACATCGGTGGCGCCATCGCCGCCCTGCTCTCCGATGACTGCCGCTGGATCACCGCCCAGCGCATCGAAGCCTCGGGCGGCATGTTTATCTAGGCGGTCATGGTTGCCTGCTGCACAAACAAGGAAGGCCCCCTCCGATGAGGGGGCCTTCCGGCATTGGGCAGACGAGGGGCGGCACACCGGGCCCGTTACAGGGTCTTGCCACCGCTTGCAATGACCTGGCTGTACCAGTGGAAGCTCTCTTTCTTGATGCGACGAAGAGACCCTCCCTGCTCGTCCCTGTCCACGTAGACAAAGCCGTAGCGCTTCTGGTAGCCGTTGAGCCAGCTCAGGATGTCGGTGAAGGACCAGGCGCAATATCCAATCAGCTCGACCCCGTCCTGCATCGCCTCCTGGCACGCCTTGAGGTGGCTGTGCAGATAGGCGATACGGTAGTCGTCGTTCACCTTGTCCCCGGCTTCCAGCTTGTCGAACTCCCCCAGGCCGTTCTCGGTGATCATCAGCGGCAGGGCGTAGCGGGAGGAGAGCCGGCGCAGGGCGATGCGCATCCCGGTGGGATCGATGGCCCAGTCCCAGTTGCTGGTCTCAAGGTGCGGATTGGGGGCCGTCTTGTAGAGGCCGGGAATGCCGCTGGAGGGCGTAGTGCCCTTCTTGCCCGTGGTGTTGATGCGCTGCATCGTCTGGCCGCCGAGGGGGTTGTCGGTGAAGGTCAGGGTGTAGTAGTAGTTGACCCCGATGTAGTCGGGGGTGCCTTCGCGCAAGAGCTCGAGATCGCCCGGCAGGATCTCCGGCGCCTCGCCGGTCTCCCGCAGATAGGCGAGCGCCGCCTGGGGGTAACGGCCGAAGCAGTAGGCATCCAGCCACCAGAGGTTGGTGAACTCCTCGGCATTCTCGAACGCCAGCATGTCGCTCGGGGCGCAGGAGGCCGGATAGGCGGGGGAGTACGCAAAGCTCGGTCCGATCAGGCCGTTTGGCACGTGCTGGCGAAACGCCTTGATGACCCGGGCATTGGCGAGAAACGCGATGTGGTTGGCGGCGAAGAAACGCTTCCTGTCCTGCACGGCGGGAGGATGGGTGCCCAGCTGGTAGGCGTTGGTCAGGTTGTAGTTCTGCTCGTTGAGCGACACCCAGTACTTCACCTTGCCGGCGAAGCGCTGATAGAGGGTCACGCAATAGCGCTCGAAGTCGTCGATGATGCGCCTGTCTTCCCAGCCGCCGTACTCATCCTGCAGGGCCTGGGGGAGATCCCAGTGATAGAGGGTCAGCACCGGCTCGATGCCGTGGGCCAGCAGGGCGTCGATGAGCCTGTCGTAGAAGGCGAGCCCCGCCTCGTTCACCTCGCCACGCCCCGTCGGGTAGATGCGCGGCCAGCTCACCGAGAAGCGATAGGCCTTGAGCCCCATCTCGGCCATCAGCGCCACGTCCTCTTCCACCCTGTGGTAGTGATCCACCGCCACGTCTCCGTTGCTCCCGTCAAAGGTCTTGCCCGGCAGCTTGGTGAAGCTGTCCCATACCGAGGGGCCCTTTCCCTCCTCGTTCCAGGCCCCTTCCACCTGATAGGCGGCGGAGGCGGCGCCCCAGAGGAAACCGTTCGGGAAGTCGTTGAACTTGTGATGATGCATCTGGTGTTGCTCCTTCTACGCGGATGGCGGGGGCCATCCCGTGATACGTCGACCCCGTACAGGGGTCCGAAATGAGTTGGCACCAGCATCCAACACTTCTAGAATTCCGTCCAATGACAAATATGGCCACCTATCATTCCTACCTGGAATCAAGCGAGGCACCATGGAGTTGAGAGATCTGAAAGCCTTCGTCACCCTGGGGGAGGTATTGCACTTTGGTCAGGCGGCGGCGCGCCAGCACGTCACCCAGTCGGCCCTGAGCAAGCAGATCCGCCGGCTGGAGGCGGACCTTGGCGGCGAGCTGTTCGAGCGCAACGCCGGCAGCACCCGGCTGACGGTGCTCGGGCGCGCCCTCTACGCCGACGCCTGCACCCTGGTGGCCCAGAGCGAGCAGCTCGCCCGCAGCGCCCGCGACGTGCTGGCGGGCCACGCGGGTACCCTGCGCATCGGCTTCGGGGTCGCCACCAAGCTGCTGGTGCCCGCCGCCATCGCCCGCTTTCGGGCCGGCCGCCCCGGGGTCGCCATCGAGCTCAACGATCTCTCCACCCATCACCAGTTGCTGGCGCTGGCGGAGGGCCGCCTGGATCTCGGCTTCTGCCGCCTGCCCGCCCCCAAGGGCTGGCCGGTGCTGCCCGTGGTGCGCGCCCATTTCGTCGCCGTGCTGCCCGCAGGCTATCAGGGGGTGGCAGGGCTCGCCGATCTGCAGGAGAAGCCGCTCGCCATCCTGCGCCGGGACAAGGCCCCCTCGTTTCACGATCAGTTCGTGCACTATCTGGCCCAGAGCGGGCTGCGCTTCCAGGACATCCAGTACGTCAACGACTTCGCCGCCGGCATCGCCACCGCGGCGGCCGGCATCGCCTGGACCCTGGTCCCCTCCTCCACCACCATTGAGCATCCCGATGTGCTGACCCTGCCCCTCGGGGAGGCCGACGCAAGCTGGATCATCGGGCTCATTCGCCCGCCGGGCAACGACAATCCCCTCGTCGCCCCCTTTTGGCAGACGGTGGCAGAGCTGGCGGATCCCGCCCTCACCGGCCTCATGACGACAGGGGACGGGGCTGCCGCCCAGGACACGCCATGAAAGGGAACCATTCGAGAATCACATTAACGATGGCATTGGGCGGTCACCCCCCTTAAAATTGCCGCACTGCCCCGACGCCACGACAAGGATCCGTTTCGTTCATGCACTCTCACTGGCTGCTGAGGTTTGATCTGCATCGCCTCATCCTTGCGCTGGCCGTCATCGGCGTGCTGGCTACCTTTGGCAACAGCTTTTACGCCATCTATCAGGCACAAAGACAACTGCTCATCGACAGCACCCTGGAAGCAAACCGGGTCTATGCCACCAAGCTCGCCGCCTCCACCGAGACCATGCTGCGCTCGGCCCAGGGACAGCTGGCCTATGGCGCGGCCCGGCTCGCCCCCTTGCTGCAGGGCAACGACCTCCATGGACTCGAGGAGGTGGCAGGCCAGTTGCGCCAGCAGACCAACACCTTCAACTCGGTCGCCATCGTGAACACCGACTCCGTCATCGTCGCCGTCTCACCCGAGGCATTGCATGTGAAAGGGGTCAAGCTCACCTCGGCCAATGCGAGCCGGACCCTGGCAAGCCAGCAGCCCCTCATCGCGGATCCTCTGGTCTCCCTCACTGGCAACTACCTCATCAGCCTCTCCCACCCCATCTTCTCGGCAGACAAGCGCTACCTCGGCTATGTTGCCGGCACCATCTATCTGGAGTCCGCCAGCGTGCTCTCCAGCCTGCTGGGGCAGCACTACTACCAGGATGGTTCTTATCTTTATGTGGTGGACCGCCAGCGCACCCTCATCTACCACCCGAACCCGGAGCGCATCGGCCAGAGGATTGGCAAGAACCGGGTGGTGGATGCGGTACTCAAGGGGCAGGATGGCGCGCAAAGCGTGCTCAACTCCCGGGGCAGCGAGATGCTGGCAGGCTTTGCACCGGTGGCGGACGCAGGCTGGGGGATAGTGGCCCAGCGCCCCCGCAGCGCCACCCTGGCCGGTCTGGATGAACAGATGCTGGAGATCCTCAAGGGGATGATCCCGGTCACCCTCTTCATTCTCTTCGTCATCTGGCTCTCGGCCACCATCATCGCCAGACCCTTGCGGCAACTGGCCAACCGGGCCGGACTCATGGATCAGCAGGGGGCCGCCACCAGCATCTCGGGGATCCGCGCCTGGTATTTCGAAGCAGCCCAGTTGAAGCAGGCCATCCTCAAGGGGCTGGGGCTGCTCAACACCAAGATCGACAAACTGCACACCGACAGCCACACCGATCCCATGACGGGCCTGTTCAACCGCCGAGCCATGCAGCAGATGCTGGACGAGTACGAGGTCGAGCGTCAGCCCCTGACGGTGATTGCCCTGGACATCGATCACTTCAAGGCCATCAACGACCGCTTTGGTCACGACGTGGGGAATGCCGTCATCGTCTCCCTCGCCACCCTGATGCAGCAGGATCTGCGTTCCGATGCCGCCTTGTGTCGAAGCGGCGGCGAGGAGTTCCTGCTGCTGCTGCCCGGGGTCTCCCTTGCACAGGCGCAGAAGATCGCCGAGCGCCTGCGTACCCGGGTGGCGAGCCACGACATGGAGGTAGCTGGCCACATCACCATCTCCCTCGGCGTCGCCCACTGGGGAGCGGATGCCACCAGCATCGCCGCCGTGCTCAAGGAGGCGGACAAGGCGCTCTATGATGCCAAGAACCAGGGCCGAAACTGCGTGGTGGTGGCCCTGGGCTGATCGGCCCAGGCTTTGCCGGGCACCGCCCGGCCATAAAAAACCCCTGCCATGGCAGGGGTCGGACGGTATCCATGTCAGAAGATCAGAGCGTGACAGCCAGGCTCTCGACCGAGGCGGCGCTCGGGGTCACCAGTACGGGCACCGATTTGGAGGTGGGGGTGAAAGAGCCCTCCCCTATGCTCTCGATGGCCACCAGGGGGTTGGTCTCCGGGTAGTAGGCGGCGATGTTGCCTTTCGGGATCTCGTAGAAGATGACGCTAAAGCCCCGCACCACCCGCTCGCGCCCATCGTTGCACACCGCACTCATGTCCACCCGCTGCTCCTCGGCGAGCCCCAGCCTCCTGGCATCCTCCTCGTTCATGAAGACCACATTGCGTCGCCCCTTGATGCCACGATAGCGGTCATCCATGCCATAGATGGTGGTGTTGTACTGATCGTGGGAGCGCAGGCTCTGAAGCAGCAGCACGGGCTGGTCCACCATCTGCTCCGAGTGGCTGGTGCACTCGGGCAGGATGGAGTCCGGCAAACGGCTCGCCCTGAATTCGGCGCGCCCGCTCGCGGTGTTCCAGCGCAGCAGGGCGGCGCTGTTCTCCAGATGGAAGCCGCAGGGCTCCTCGATGCGGCGGTTGAAGTCGCCAAAGCCCGCGATGGTCTCCTCGATGAGATCCCTCAGCAGCCCGTAGTCATCCCGCAGCGCCAGCCAGTCCACCCGATCGCTGCCAAGCGTTGCCTCGGCCATGCGGGCCACGATGTCTATCTCGGAGAGACAGAGCGGCGAGACCGGCTCGTTCATCCCGGTGGAGGCGTGCACCATGCTGAACGTGTCCTCCACGGTGATCTTCTGCACCCCGGTGCGCTGCTGATCGAGCTCGGTACGGCCCAGGCAGGGCAGGATCAGGGCATCTTTTGACACCATGAGGTGGCTGCGGTTGAGCTTGGTGCTGATCTGCACGTTGAGCTCGCTCCTTCGCATCGCTTCATAGGTGAACTCGGTATCCGGCGCGGCGGCTGCCAGGTTGCCCCCAAGGCAGATCAGCACCTTGCTCTTGCCGCCATGAAGGGCTTTGAGGGCCTCGTAGACGTTGTGCCCCGGCGTGCGCTTGAAGCCCACCGGGAAACAGCGCTCCAGGCGATCGAGGAAGGCGGCATTGGGTTTCTCGTTGATCCCCATGGTGCGGTTGCCCTGCACGTTGCTGTGACCGCGCACCGGACAGAGTCCGGCCCCCGGCTTGCCAATCTGGCCGCACATCAGGTGCAGGTTGACGATTTCGCGAATGGTGTCGACCGAATGTTTGTGCTGGGTGATCCCCATGGCCCAGCAGCTGATCACGCTCTCGCTGCTTGCGAAGATCTGCGCCGCCCGTGTGATCGCCTCCCGACCGAGGCCGGATTGCGCCTCGATCTGCGTCCACTCCGTGGCCTTCACCTGGGCCAGGTAGTCGTCAAAGTGCGCGGTGTGCTGCTCGATAAAGGCGAGATCGATGCGCCCCCCCTCCTCTTCCAGAATGTATTTCGCCATGCCGCGAATGGCCGCCATGTCACCGCCAAGTTTTGGCGTGAGGTACTGGTGGCTGATGGTGGTGGCCGCCGGGGTCAGTAGCTCCGCCGGGCTCTGGGGGCTCGCGAAGCGCTCGAGGGCCACCTCTTTGAGGTTGTTGAAGGTGACGATCTGGCACCCCTGGCGCGCCGCCTTGCGCAGGGCGTTCATCATGCGCGGGTGGTTGGTGCCCGGGTTCTGGCCAAAGACGAAGATGGCTTTGGCGGCGTCGAAATCATCGAGCACCACGGTGCCCTTGCCCACCCCGACGGACTGGATAAGCCCCACCCCGCTCGCCTCGTGGCACATGTTGGAGCAGTCGGGGAAGTTGTTGGTGCCATAGAGGCGGCCAAACAGCTGATAGAGGTAGGAGGCTTCGTTGCTGGCGCGTCCCGAGGTGTAGAACTCCACCTCGTCGGGGCTGGCCAGACTCTTGAGTTTGTCGGCGATGAGGGCAAACGCCTGATCCCAGCTCACCGGCTCGTAGTGATCGGTGGCCGGGTTGTAGCGCAAGGGCTCGGTCAGTCGCCCCTGGTATTCGAGCCAGTAGTCGCTCTGGGTGGCGAGACGGCGCACCGAATGCTCGGCGAAGAAATCGGCCCCCACCGTCTTGCCGGTGGATTCCCAGGCCACCGCCTTGGCGCCGTTCTCGCAAAACTGGAAGGCCCCCTGCTTGTTGTCACCCCAGGCGCAGCCGGGACAGTCAAAGCCGTCGGTCTGGTTGACCCGCAGCAGGTTCTTGATGTTCTGGCGGGTCTTCTGGCTGCGCAGCACCTGCTTGAAGGTGGACTGCAAGGAGGAAAAGCCGCCGGCCTTGGCCGGTTTTTCAATATGACTGGACATGGGAGTCTCCAACGTGATCCAGGGCGCGGGGGCTGGCATAGCAGACCGGGGCATCGGATCGGGGCACATGGATCAGGGTCAGGTTGTACTTCAGGGCCAGTCGCACCGCGAGCTGACTGGGAGAGGCAAGGCTGATGAGGTGAGCGGCGCCAAATTGCACCGCCTTGTGAATGAGTTCGCTGCCGCAGCGACTGGTGATGACCAGGGTGGCAGCCTGCACCGGCTGGCGCAGCTGCATGCCGATGAGCTTGTCCAGGGCGTTGTGCCGCCCTATGTCCTCCCGGCAGGCCAGGATCTCGCCGCGATCATCCAGCGCCAGGGCGGCATGAAGGGCGCCGCTCTGGCGGGCCTTGCTCTGCCAGGGGACGATGCGCTCCCGCAGATCCTGCAAAGAGGCGGTGTCGAAGGGGGCGCCCGGGGTCAGCGGGGTGAGCACGGGCAACGCATGTTCGATGGCCTCCACGCCGCAGATGCCACAGCCGCTGGCACCGGCCAGGCGGCGCTTGCGCTGGCCAAGCATTGCCAGACAGCGGTTGGCGATGGTGACATCGAGCACGATGCCGTGCTCGGACGGGGTGCTCTGGATATCGTGTACATCATGGTTGCCCCCGATGATCCCCTCGCCAAACAGAAAACCGATGGCGAAATCGTCGAGATCGTCCGGGGTGGCCATCATGACGGCATGGTTGATGCCGTTGATGTTGACGGACACGGCCACCTCCTCCACCAGCTCATCCAGACTGGGCAACCGTGAATTGAAAGGGATCATGCGAGACGCTTATAAGCTGTATTCGGGCCTCAAGTTTAGATAAGCCGCCGCGCCAAAACCAATGAAACAAATCTATTCACCAATAGATAACTTCTATTGCCATCGGGATGTCGATTGATTAAATTTGTCGCTCATTGCCTTTGCCTGCTGCCATTACCACGATGAATATCAAGCAGTTGCACTATTTCTACGAGCTGGCCCAGCACCGTCACTTCGCCAAGGCGGCCAAGGCTTGCTTCATCACCCAGCCGACCCTGTCGGCCAGCATCACCGCCCTGGAGAAGTCACTTGGCACCGAACTGGTGGTGCGCAACAGCCAGTTCGTAGCCCTGACCCAGGCGGGGGAAGTGGTGCTGCACCACGCCGAGCGGATGCTTCAGGAACAGGATGCCATGCGCCAGGAGCTCAGCCTCTTTCGGGGCGGGCTGTCGGGGGCGCTGCGCATCGGCGTCGTGCCCCAGTCGAGCATCGACATCATGCCGCTGCTCAAGGGGTTCAATGACGCCTACCCCAAGGTGGGCCTGCACCTCTGCGTGATGACCCATGCCACCCTGATGGAGCAGCTGGATCTGCATCGCATCGACATCGGGCTCGGCTTTGACGAGTTGCTCACCGAGCATCAGCGCCGCTCCCTCGACGTCCAGCTTCGCCACCCCAACCCCATGGCCCTGCTGGGCCCCCTGCCTGCCCACTGCGCCTCGACCGGGCCGCTGACCCTGGCGGACCTGCAAGATCTCCCCCTGATCCTGCCAAGCACCACCATGCAGTTTCGCCGCTACCTGGACGAGGCCGCCGCCCGCCAGCAGATCAGCCTGCGGGTGGTGCTGGAGACCGACTCCCTGTTCCACCTGGTCAACGGGGTGAGCCACGGCCTCGGCTGCGCCGTGGTCAGCGCCGGCATCGCCGCCACCGCCCAGCAGCTCTTCAAACTGCCCTGCCATCCCTTGAGCGATGCGAGCGCAGGCACCATCGCCTTCATCACCCGAAAACACAGTGTCACCCCCGCCATGAAGGCGTTTCTCGCCAAGGCTGGGGCATGAAAAAGGCAGCCCATGGGGGCTGCCTGCACTGATCAAGGGGGGAACTTGCGCCTCTCCTGGCGTCAGCCTGCCCCTTGCTGTTTGTCCAGCGCCGCGATGAAGGCGCTCGCCAGGGCGTGATCGGAGAAGGGATTCTGGCCTGTGATGAGCTCGCGATCGATCACAACGCCAGGCTGCCAGGGTGCCACGAACTGCATGCTGCCACCGGCCTGGGCCATGGCCTTCGCCGGGTAGTAGCGCAGCTTGTCACCCCCAAGGGAGCCTTCAAACACCGCCTCTTCCTTGTCGGAGAAGATGGTCATCCTGTAACCGTCGTAGATCCACTCTCTGGCGCCGTCCGCCTTGCCTGCAATGACCGACGGCTCGAACCCGGCCGGATCCGCCTGTGCCGCCAGCAGCGCGATGGGGCCGTGGCAGATGGCGGCCGTGGGTTTGTGGTTGTCATGGAAGTGGCGAAGCAGGGTCCCCACCTCGGGATCCTTGGCAAGATCGATGAGGGGCGCGTGGCCGCCGGGAATGAAGAGGCCGGCATAGCGCTCGGGACCGGATGCCAGCACCTCCCTCAGGGAGAGCACCTTGCCGGCGCCAAGCAGCCCCTCCACGACGGCGCCGATGCGCACCATCTCCTGCGGGTTGCCACCAAAGTACTGGGGATCGACGGAGTGTTTGTCGACAACGGGCCGGTTCCCTCTCGGGGTCACCGGGGTCAGGGTATAACCGGCCTCCAGCAGGGCGGCGGCAGGCACCCCCAGTTCATTTTGGTAGAAGCCGGTGGTCAGGCTCTTGCCCCCTTGCAGCGGCAGTTCGGTCTCGCTCGAGAGCAGCACCAGGATCTCGCCTTTCGGGGCGGCGCTGGCCGCAGCGGAGGTCGCCAGCAGCAGTGAGGCCAACACGGCCTTGAGGGTGTTCTTCATCGTGATCTTCCTTTTGATGGCAGTGATCGTTTGTGCGGCAAGGGTGCCGCGATGGATGACGAATTTACTGATTACCCACAGGCGAATAAACTCACGCCATTGAACTTGTTTATTTACATGGATGAACATATGTCCCGTGCCTTCGACCCCGTCCAGCTCGGCACCATAGAGCTCTTTTGCAAGGCAGCCGAACTTGGCAGCTTTACCGCCACGGCTCAGGTACTGGGGGTAACGCCCGCCTCAGTGAGCCGCTCCATCCAGCGTCTCGAGGCCAGGCTCGGCGTCAAACTCTTCCATCGCACCACCCGCAGCGTGCGCCTCACCCATGACGGGGAGCTCTATCGGGAACAGTGCCAGCAAGCGCTCGAGCAGATCGCCGAGGCCGAGCGGGCCATCACCGGTCGCCAGCGCCACCCCAGAGGAGTGCTGCGCATCAGCGTGGGCACCGTCTATGCCCACCACCGTCTGGTGCCCCTGCTGCCGGGCTTCATGGCGGCCTATCCCGAGGTCGAACTGGAGCTCAATGTCTCCAACAGGAACATCGACTTCGTGGAGGATGGTTACGATCTGGCCATCCGGCTGGGAGAGCCGCGCGATGGGCGGATCATCGCCCGCAAGCTGGAGGATGCCAGCCTCGGGGTCTTCTGCGCCCCCGATTATGCCGCCCGCCGCCCCGCGCCAACCTCCCTGGAGATGCTGTCGCAACACGAGCTGATCCAGTTCATCACCCCGAGCACGGGTCGCCCCTTCCCCTGGCAGTTCGTGAACGAGCAGGGGGACCCTGTCGACCTTCATGTTCAGAGCAGACAGCGGGTGCTTGACGATGTGCTGGCGGGCCTGGGCTGGGCGGTGGCTGGGGGCGGTCTGTTCCAGATCTACCATTTCGTGGCGACCGAGGCGCTGTTGCAAGGCAAGCTGATCGAGGTGATGACCCCCTTTGCGGGGCGATCCCGCCCCTTCTACGCCCTCTATCCACAGCACCGTCACCTCTCGGCCCGGGTCCGGGCCTTCGTGGATTATCTGCTGGCAGCGGTGCACCCAGAGGGGTCGCCTGTGCCAGGGGAATATCCCCCTCTTCGTTGACGAGGGCCCCTCATCTGCGTGCCTGCGCCCCCGATACCGGGGGCAAAAAGCAGGTGGCACTCTGGACACAATGGTTGCCTAATTAAATAAATATGCATAAAAATCAATACTGGCAGGGCTAGATATATGAACTCTTCTGCTGTTTGTATGAAGCATCGTGCTGCTGAAAACTTTCTGTGAGCCACCTCCCGCCGTTTAATTCAAGAGCCTATAACCTTGACCCGTACAATAAAAACCTGACGTGTTCCGGTTTATTTCACCATGCATCACAAAGGAGTGTCATATGTATAAAAAAGTGAAACTGGCGAGCATTATCAGCACCCTTATTCTCTCGGCCACTGCATATTCTGCAGAGATGACCGTGGGCTTTTCTCAAATTGGTTCTGAATCCGGGTGGCGAGCTGCAGAAACATCGGTCGCCAAGAGCGAGGCCCAAAAACGCGGCATCATCCTGAAAATTGCCGATGCCCAGCAGAAACAGGAGAACCAGATCAAGGCCATTCGCTCCTTTATTGCCCAGGGGGTGGATGCCATCTTTATTGCCCCCGTGGTACAGACTGGCTGGGAGCCGGTATTGCAGGAGGCGAAAGAGGCCGAGATCCCGGTCTTCCTGCTGGATCGCAATATCACGGTAAAAGATGACGGTCTCTTCATGACCGGGGTCGCCGCCGACAGCGTCCACGAAGGGGAAGTGGCGGCCCAGTGGCTCATCAAGCAGCAGGATGGCAAACCGTGCAACGTGGTGGAATTGCAGGGCACGGTGGGTGCCAGCGTGGCGCTGGATCGCAAGAAGGGCTTCCTCGACACCGTCGCGGCCGTGCCCACCATCAAGATCATCCGCACCCAGTCCGGCGACTTCACCCGCAGCAAAGGCAAGGAGGTGATGGAGAGCTTCATCAAGGCGGAAAATAGCGGCAAGAATATTTGCGCCGTCTACGCCCATAACGATGACATGGCCATCGGCGCCATCCAGGCCATTAAAGAGGCCGGGCTGAAACCGGGCAAGGATATCAAGATCATCTCCATCGATGGCGTGCCGGATATTTTCAAGGCGATGATCGCAGGCGAAGCCAATGCCTCGGTGGAGCTCACGCCGAATATGGCGGGACCGGCCTTCGATGCCCTGCTGGCCTATAAGAAAGATGGCACCCTGCCCCCCAAACATATCAAGACGGAGTCCAAACTGTTTGAGCCCGGGAGTGCCGAGGCGCAGCTCGAGCTGAAAAAAGACATGGGTTATTAATCCCGCTCCCCTGCCAGACTGTCACATAGCGCGCCATATAAGTGATTGAACTTGTATGGCGCGCTATATCGGAGAGCCAATATTCATGTCAGAGAACACTCACGATGTCGTATTGAATGCCCGCGGAATATGCAAGGCGTTTCCCGGAGTACGGGCCCTGCATCAGGTGGACTTCTCCCTGCGCCGCGGAGAGATCATGGCGCTGCTCGGCGAGAACGGGGCCGGCAAGTCCACGTTGATCAAGACCCTCACCGGTGTCTATCAGCGAGACGCCGGCCGTATCGAACTCGATGGCGTCCCCATCTCCCCGACGGACACCGCCCATGCCCAGCGTCTGGGGATAGGCACCGTCTATCAGGAGGTCAACCTGCTGCCGAACATGTCGGTGGCGGACAACCTCTTCATCGGCCATGAGCCCCGCCGTTTCGGCTTCATCGACCGGGGCGCCATGATCCGGCAGGCCAGCGCCATCATGGCCAGCCACGGCTTCGAGATGGATGTCACCCTGCCCCTCGACCACTATTCGGTCGCCATGCAGCAGATCGTGGCCATCGCCCGGGCGGTGTCACTCTCCGCCAGGATCCTGATCCTGGACGAGCCCACCGCGAGCCTGGATGCCAGCGAAGTCCAGATGCTCTTCTCCCTCATGACGCGCCTGCGGGATCAGGGGGTGAGCCTCATCTTCATCACCCATTTTCTCGATCAGGTCTACGCCATCAGCGATCGCATCACAGTGCTGCGCAACGGCGAGCTGGTCGGCACCCGCGACACCCAGGCACTGCCACAACTGGAGCTGGTCAAGATGATGCTGGGACGCGAGCTGGACGACAATGCCCTCAAGCGGGCGGGCAAGACACTGCGCAGCAACCAGCCCATGGTGTCGTTCAGGGACTATGGCAAGCGGGGAGTCATCGCCCCCTTCAGTCTCGACGTCATGCCCGGGGAGATAGTGGGCCTCGCCGGCCTGCTCGGGTCCGGTCGTACCGAGACCGCCGAGCTGATGTTCGGCATAGTGCCGAGCGACAGCGGCGAGTGCCGGGTGCGGGACAAGCCGGTGACCATCCGCTCTGCACGCCAGGCGGCCGCCAACGGCTTTGGTTTCTGCCCGGAGGATCGCAAGAGCGCCGGCATCATCGCCTCGGCCTCGGTGCGGGAGAACATGGTGCTGGCCCTGCAAGCCCAGCGGGGCTGGTTGCATCCCCTGTCTCGCAAGGAGCAGGACGAGATCACCGCCCGCCTCATCGAGCAGTTGGCCATCAAGACCCCGGGACCGGAGCAGCCCATCCAGTTTCTCTCCGGGGGCAACCAGCAAAAGGTGCTGCTCGCCCGCTGGCTGCTCACCAAACCCCAGTTCCTGATCCTGGACGAGCCTACCCGGGGCATCGACGTGGGGGCCCACGCCGAGATCATCCGCCTCATCGAATCCCTCTGCGCCAACGGGCTGGCCCTGCTGGTCATCTCCTCCGAGCTCGAGGAGCTGGTGGGCTATGCCGATCGGGTGATCGTCCTTCGTGACAGAAAACAGGTGGCAGAGCTTGCGACGGACGCCCTGAGCGTCCCTGCCATCATGAACGCCATTGCATGTGAGGCCTGATATGACGTCATCCATTCTCCCCCTCGCCAAGGGGTCGCGCGCCCGCAGGGAGTGGCCCACGGGCTCGGCCCAGTGCGCCGCCCTGGTGTGCGTGCTGCTCATCAATGCCCTGGTCGCCGACAACTTCTTCGCCATCCACATCCAGGATGGGCGGCTGTTTGGCAGCCTCATCGACATCCTCAACCGCTGTGCCCCGGTGGCCCTGCTCTCCCTCGGCATGACGCTGGTGATCGCCACCGGCGGCATCGACCTGTCGGTGGGCGCAGTCATGGCCATCAGCGGGGCCACCATGGCCAGCCTGGCCACCGGCGGTCACAGCCTGCCGGTCATCTTCGCCGCCGTCATCGGGGTGGGCCTTCTGTGCGGCCTGTGGAACGGCCTGCTGGTGGCGGTGTTCAAGATCCAGCCCATCGTCGCCACCCTGATCCTCATGGTGGCGGGCCGGGGCATCGCCCAGCTCATCACCGAGGGGCAGATCATCACCTTCAACAACGACGCACTCGCCTGGATCGGCAGCGGCTCCCTCTTCTATCTGCCCACCCCGGTCATCATCACCCTGGGTATGGCGCTGCTGCTCTGGCTGCTGACCAAACGCACCGCCCTCGGCCTCTTCATCGAAGCGGTGGGGATCAACATCAAGGCCGCCAAGAACGCCGGGCTCAACACCCCCATGGTGGTGATCGCCACCTACCTGTTGAGCGGCATGATGGCCGCCGTCGCTGGCATGATAGTCGCCGCCGACATCCGGGGTGCCGATGCCAACAACGCCGGGCTCTGGCTCGAGATGGACGCCATTCTCGCGGTGGTGATAGGAGGCACCTCCCTGATGGGGGGGCGCTTCAACCTCGCCCTCTCCCTGATCGGCATACTGATCATCCAGGGGGTGAACACCGGGATCCTGCTCTCCGGCTACCAGCCCCAGTGGAACCAGATCGTCAAGGCCCTGGTGGTGCTGGCGGTGCTGGTCATGCAATCACCGGCCCTCAACCACCTCTTCCAGCGAGGGACTCGCCATGTTTAAACGCAACCTCCCCCTGATGGTGACCATCATGGTCTTCGTGCTGGGCTATCTACTCTGCCTGGCCTCCTTCCCTGCCTTCATGTCCACCCGCATCATCTGCAACATCCTGACGGACAACGCGTTTCTGGGAATAGTGGCGGTGGGCATGACCTTCGTCATCCTCTCGGGGGGCATCGATCTGTCGGTGGGGGCCGTCATCGCCTTCACCGGCGTGCTGCTGGCAACCCTCATCGGGAAGCTGGGCGTCAGCCCCGTGCTGGCCATCCCTCTGGTGCTGGTGCTCGGAGCAGGCTTTGGCGCCCTCATGGGCTGGCTCATCGACACCCTGAAGATCCCCGCCTTCATCATCACCCTGGCGGGCATGTTCTTCCTGCGGGGGGCCAGTTTTCTCATCTCCGAGCAGTCCCTGCCCATCGATCACCCCAGCTTCACCTATCTGTCGAGCCTGTCGTGGAAGATACCGGGGGGCGGTCGCCTGAGCCTGCTGGCCCTCATCATGCTGGCGGTGGTGGTCTTCGGCATCCTGCTCGCCAACCGCACCCGCTTTGGCAACAACGTTTACGCCATCGGCGGCAACGCCACCTCGGCAGCCCTGATGGGGATCTCGGTGCGCCACACCACCATTCGCATCTACCTGCTCTCCACCACCCTGGCGACCCTGGCAGGCATCGTGTTCGCGCTCTATACCTCGGCGGGCTATCCGCTCGCCGCCGTCGGGGTGGAGCTCGATGCCATCGCCGCCGTGGTGATCGGCGGCACCCTGCTGAGCGGCGGGGTGGGCACCGTCTTCGGCTCCCTGTTCGGGGTGCTGATCCAGGGGTTGATCCAGACCTACATCAACTTCGACGGCACCCTCAGCTCCTGGTGGACCAAGATCATCATCGGCCTGCTGCTGTTCAGCTTCATCGCCCTGCAGCGCCTGCTGATCCTGGTCTCGGAGCACCGCAAGGCCAACAAGCCAGGTCCTTTCAAGCGCCAGGTTGCCGCCCAGCCCGAGTGAGGTATCAGCAAGACTCTGGTGGCAGAAGATAACGCGGCAAGGCGCTCCCATGCGCCCTCCCCGCCTGGTCATAGCTGGCCCGGCACAGAGGATGGGGAGGCAGCGGGGGCGCTCACAGGGCCCGCCCCCAGCCTCCCGCACGCCCCTTTGAGGGGTGACACCGTCTTTGGAGGGCACTCAGGTCAATCGCGCCACCAGGGGCTGCCCTCATGGGGGCTCAGCACCTCCAGAGGCTCTCCCATGACAGGCGTGGTCAGGGGGATCTGTTGCTCGGCAGCCAGTCGGGCAATCTGCTCAAGCGGGTCGTTCCAGCGGTGCATGGCCAGATCGAAGGTGCCGTTGTGCACCGGATAGAGCCATTTCCCCCCGAGATCGTGAAACGCCTGCGCCGTCTGCGCCGGGAGCATGTGCACCAGCTCCCAGCGCTTGTCGTAGGCCCCGGTCTCGAGGAAGGCCACGTCGAACGGACCGTAGCCTGCCAATCTCCTTGAAACCGTCGAAGTAGCCGCTGTCACCGCTGAAGAAGAGGTTGACCCCCTCGCCGCGAATGACCCAGGAGGCCCAGAGGGTCTGGTTGCCGTCCCCGAGGCCACGGCCGGAGAAATGCTGGGCCGGGGTCGCTACCAGGGTGACACCGCTCACCCGGGTCTGCTGCCACCAGTCCAGTTCGCGGATCTTCTCCTTCGCAATCCCCCAGGCCACGAGGCGCGCCCCCACCCCGAGGGGCGTGATGAAGTGGCCGACCTTCTCCTGCAGCGCCAGTATGGCCCCGTGATCGAGATGGTCGTAGTGATCATGGGAGAGGATCACCCCCTCGATGGGAGGCAGCGCCTCCAGGGTGATGGGCGGTTGATGCCAACGCTTGGGGCCGAACCACTGCACCGGCGAGGCCCGCTCGCTGAACACGGGATCCGTCAGCCAGAACGTGCCCTGCAACTTCAGCAGCAGAGTGGAGTGGCCGAGGCGCCACACGCTGTTGTCCGGCGCCGCGATGACCCCCTCCCGGGTCATGACCTGTACCGGAATGGCGCGATCCGGCACCGTGCCCTCAGGCTTGGCGAACAGGAAGTCCCACCAGAGCCTGACCCCTTCCCAGAGGCTTCGCGCCTGGGGTGTCACGGCATTGTTGAACCGGCCCCCCTGATATTGCGAGGAGTCCGGGTGTTCGGGCAGGCCCGGTTTGAGTAGAGATGCGATCATGCCAATCATCAGGGCTCCTTTGAGCAACCACAGAAAACGACGCCCCTCAAGGGCGCGAAAAGAGGCTGACGGGTTCTGCAATCTGACACGCCTGTCAGCCTGGTCTCTGGTGAGTCGGGAGCAACCCCTGCACGGGGCCGCACCTTCCATAAAACAGAACGGGAGAGTCGCACGGTATGAAACCGGTGCCCGGCGTCTTCAGCAACGGCAAGATAGCCTGCCCGGGCTCCCGCCACCAGAGGGGGTCGCGTTGCCGCGTGGCCCCGGCATGGTGTCGCGTCACGCACATGGCCTCACCTGCTCTGCCGGCGCCAAAACAAGGAGGCGTCAGATGGCGTACTGCAAGAGCTTGCAGTGCTGAAAGTCAGAAGATGGCTGGGCCATAGAGGCCACGGGAGGTGACTGAGGGAAAGCATGATCTCAAGGGGACAGTGCTGAAGATCAAGAGGAAGTTTGAGCCAGGCGCGGTCTGAAGCCTGATAAACGCCCATAGGGCACAGGCTCACCTTGCGGTAGAGCAAATAGCATGTGAAGAGAGCTGAAAATGCACTTTGAAGACTCCTGATTCATCCACATGAAGTGGATTACCAAGAGGTCTGAAGGGGGTATTAGCTGTAACTTGTTGAATGGCAGAAACAGGTGGTGGCCCTACCAGCTTATTTATTCCACTATAAGACGTAACTCAGCACCTTCAACATGGGTTTAAACCACATGTAATGAACTGAATTATATCGCTAATTACCCCAATAATCCATCTAAAACACCGTTTAATCAGGCGACTAAAAAGACACAGAAAGCGAATATAAAATCACGCCGTACTCTTACTTAATCAGTCCCCCTACCCTGCAAGCCTTACGTGATACGGCTTGAGCCAACAATGGCGGATCTCGGCCAATTTATGTGGTGTTAGACAATATCAACTTTTCAACCCTCTAATGGTTTCACAAGTTACAAAAGTACCCTCTCACAGGGGAATTGACGTGCCACAAGTGAGCTACAGACGTGCTACAAAACCGAATAGTTATTGAATGAACAATATGGTTGTACCCTACAACTTTATGATGTGCTCACTTGTTAGAGATAACAGGAAGAAGCAAGGACATTGCTGGATGTGTAGTGGCTCATTGAGCCACCTTGATTGCACTGTGTCACACATAGACAGACAAACAGCAATAACAACAATGGTTTACAGTATGTTTAGTGGCACACATTGATAGATAGAGGGATCATGCAGGAGCAGAAGCAGGACAGAACAGGCCAAAGGCCCTGTATTACTGTTGATTGTGGATAACACTGATGGCTGTGGATAAGTTTAGATATGAGCTAAAAAGACTAAATACATTCAATAATTATGCTTGTGATATTTTAAAGTTATTAGAGCAAATTGTTAGCGCTGGCGGCTGGTGTCAAGTGGATAAAATCAATATCGGAATTAAAATCTTTTTTTCGGTATATACAGGGCTTACAGAGGGCATATTTAACAGCAAATAATATATTGGTGTTGATAGGTTTGTAATCAGATTGATATTTATTGTTACAACCAAATTTGGTTGTAGCCTTGTGCATCAAGGGTTACAGCGGGGTTTGGGGTGTATTGTGTAAATATGGTATTGTGCTAAATCAACACAAATAGACTCAATTGGAAATTTCACAATTAAATCGAATTAATTGATTTAAATTGAATTTAATATATTTTAATAGTGCCATAAAAGAAAAAGGCCACCTGATAAACAGATAGCCTTTTAAGAATTAAATTTAAATTTCAATTTTACACTATCAATCTTTTTCATAACGATATCGAAATTTGCCTCGACTCAACCCCATAATGTCCGCAAGTTTGGACAGGTTGATAAATCGTTTAATATCTTAAAGTCTGGTTGTTTTTGTAACAGTAGCCCAGCCTTCGCTGGTAAGTTGTTCAACGGTGACTCTAATTGTCATAATATCCCCTTAATCTTTTACAAACAAAGCATATATAATATAAATTATAAATGGTGGCAAAACAAAACCAAACAATTGGAATATGCCTAACCATATCCAACAACAAAACAATATAGTCAACAAAGAAAGGGACAACCTAAAATAAATCAAATTGTCCCCCGTTATCTATATTAATTGAGGCCCTTTCGGAGCCTCATTAGGCATTAGTTGATTTAACTACAGCGTTAGGCATTAGGTTGATTGGCAACATACTGAATTCAGTACAGGTATCAACCATGTTATATTTATCCCTGACAATATAACTAAACACCTCTTGTGGGCCTGCATTAGCGAGTTCAAACTGGCGAGCAGCGGGGCCATAGTGTTTGGTATAAACCTTAGATTGCGCACCCAGCACAGGCACATAATAGGCTGTATTGTTTACAATGCCGTGATCTGCATAATCGTCACAGATAAACAGCACACCACCATAAACAAACATCTGATAAGCAGCGAGGACAGCCCCGTAGCTCCCCATAACGTGCTCTACAACTGCACCATCAACACCGCCATTCAGAATCACTTCACGGACTTTAGGATGGGAGCGGAAAGCATCAAAGTAATCAGGAGACGCAAAGCAAACAATTTTAGTTAGGAAGTCTGCACGGTCGCCTAGTTCCTTTTTAATTGTGCGCTGAACCTTCATTACAAATGTGTCAGGGTCAGATGTTGCATCACCAAGGTCAATATTCATAGTTTGTTGATTCTTACCAACAATAACTTGGTTATCTACCTGTTCTTCTTGAGTATATTTTGCATTGACGTTGTTGTGGAATAGACAATCAGCGAAATACTTCTCTTGAATTCGGCCCTGTTTAAGGCGCTGATTCATGCCGAGATCTGCTATCACGTCTTCCGCAGTCATTTGTTCAGCAGAGCCAGGGCGGCGCTTGCCTTGCCACATAGCGGGGCGAACAGCATCTTGGAATGCCCAGTGGGGCAGCTCCATATTCTGAAGTTTCGCAAGAGACCGCACAGTGTAATCCCATTCGCTACCATGTCGCATAACAGGATCAGCATTGTTTTGGTCATTACCTAGATTAATATCAAAAGAGAAATTAGGAGAGGAATGGCCATAAGGTTGAAACAGCCCCATTTGTGTTAGGAGGCGTTTACGAATGCCGCTATCCTCGAAAGCATCAGAGAAGTCTACAAAATTATAATCTGAAATATTCATGTTGTGTTTTCCTATTCTTAATTGAGGCGGGAGCCTCGGTGCCTTACGGCACTATTGATTATTATTATTAAACTAGACGGATTTTGTCTGCGGCTTTAATCAGTTGGAGTGCTTTCGTTTTATCAGTGGCATATAGGCTTTCTTTTTTCAATGCACACAGACGGTCGAAAACAACAGCATATTTGCTACCAGCTTCGCAACCATCTGCAATGACATAACAAACAGTGCTGCCAGTAACAACAAGTGCGCCATTTGCATCAACACAAGCACCCGGCTTGAGGTCAATAGTAGGTGCAGTGGCAAATTCAACGGTCATAACTTCCCAATTTGAATCAAGGGAGAAAGCCAGTACGTCACGGCGGTTCAGTGGTTCAATACCTTTCAGCATTTTATTTTCCTTATATTATTTGTATTTTTTATTTAGTTTCAAAACAATCAAGATTTCAAATATCCACCATTGTTTAAAATAGTGATGATATCGTTGTAACTTTCTGCATCTGAAACGAACTGATTAAAAAGAACATCAACCATCTCAGAATCTTGAAGGAATGATGTAAACGCCTTTTTTACTTCTGCATCTGTATAACCATAACTAACAGATTTAGTGACGTCTTTTGTTTTCAAGATAATTGGTTGAGTGCGGTTATTTGCCGGAGGGTTTTCTGAATGGCAAACCGCAAGGTGCGGATGAAATGTCTTAGAATCGCTTTCTGCCTTCTTAACATCTTTTGATGTTTTGTTAGGATACAAAAAGCTACTGATCTTTTGTTTGTCTTCGGGTTTCATGTTGACTCCCAACATTTAGATTTGATTTAATTATTTTAATTGTTTTAATTATTCAAAATAACATGTGTGCTAAACCCTTATAAATGAAGGCATAGCCAGATATTAATTTTATTTGTTTGTAATTTCCTGATTTATTTTCAATTAAATTCATTATTTCAGCCAAGTATGGTTGTAGCTATGCAATAAAAAAAGCAGCCTTTGCAGACTGCCGTTTTTAAATACACCAAGGAGGAGGAGTAATGAATAAAACTAAAGGAAATAACAAGAGAGGAATGAAACCATTAAAGCAAAAATGTGAGGTAAAGCTAAATGATTTTGTTAGATATCAAAATAGTTTATCTAACAGAATAATTCAGACATTAAAATATGAGGCTGTGTTACTGCACAATCCATACTAATAAAGCCGAGGTTTTTAAGCTCGGCTTTATGAGACTAATAAACTCAAATCGCAACTCGCAATCACAACAAAAGTAATTAGTTTTACGGAGGAACAAAAGAGGCTCAATTCTCTTATTCTTCTTTAAATATTCTAAAACTAAAACATTTAAAGAAAAATATATGGCTATCTTGCTGAAGGATAGCCCATATTAATTATATCGAAGTTATAAATGAATCGAAGATAATAGCGTCTTGAGTTCTATTACTTAATTCAACTTATAATACTATGTTATCATAAAAACACAAATTATTCAATAGTTAGCAACCATATTTGGTTTATTTTTTTACATTTTGTTCAAAGAATTTAAATTGTGGGCTATTAGGGTCAATTGCGGGCTTTGTTATTTCTACACGTTTATGAAAATCCTCTACTTTATTATTCTTGTTGCCCAAGTTATTATTTGTTTGTGCAGAATTTTTTAAACTCTCACCAACATTCACAGCAAGTACCGTGCGACCTACAGTTACTTTTCGCATTTCTGTTAGTGTGACACTAAAAACCATTTGGTCTAACGGGCCTTCTCGGCTCATATCTAAATCTGTAATAACGTAATTGCTAATTGAGCCTTCTTCAAACTCTAAAGAGACCCCAGCACGACTGTCACGAGCTGTTTTTAACACCTCATAAGCTTTATTTATACGTTCTGAAGTTTTTGGTGATTTTTCATCAGTATTTATATCCCATTCTACATCCTTATTGACATAATATGGGGCGGTTGTGATTACACCTTTAAATCTAAATGTGCCATCAGGGCTAAATACGTGGTCTGTGATATCTGAACGTGATTCTATAGCATATTGTGTCTTTTCATTTTGTAATAAGATATTATAATTTTGGACACTATCAAAAATCATAACAATATCAGATGAATTTGTCGGTTTTTGTGTCTTGTTATGTTTATTGCCACTAATGAACATTGTGTAATTTGGCATTCCAATCCTCTATATTGAGGGGCTACATTTAAGGTTCTTCGCGGGATCTTGGGGAAGTGGAAGTTGACAGACAGGGTGCTGGTAAACTGGCTGTCTCCAAACACACCACCACCATCACCCTGCTGTCGCCGTGCATCATATTGATATTGCC